>NZ_JBNNWE010000003.1:0-128727 GCF_050280905.1 Pseudomonas sp. NPDC086278 | reverse complement strand
ACTACCAATTTGCACGACTTGTACTAGGTTGATAGTGACTTCGCTCGTGAGTTGGAGAAGCGAAATGCCGATTTCAAGAGCGATCGCGCTTTTGGGGATGAGCCTGGTAGCACAGGCAAATGCCCTGGGCAGTCCGCCCGACGTTCAAGTCTGCATTGCCTGTCATGGTGCAAAAGGTGAAGGCACGCTTCAGGGGCCGATGCTTGCTGGACTCTCCGAGCTATACATCAGTGCCCAGATCGAGAATTTCATTGCTGGACGGCGCAGCAATGCCGTGATGTCGGCTGTTGCACAAGGCTACAGCGATGTGAAATTACGCAATCAAGTCGCGGGGTATTTTGCCGGGCAGGGCACAACGCCCACGTTGCACTTACGTGGCGAACAAATCGAGCCCACGCTTGCCAGCCAACTTTATTACCAGGGTGACCTGGGGCGTGATCTTCCGGCGTGCTACAGCTGCCACGGCCCAAGCGCTATCGGCACCGGTCCATTCCCTCGTTTGGCCGGGCAACAGGCAGCGTATTTGAAAGAGCAACTGATGGCCTGGAAAAATCGGCAGCGAAGCGGTGATCCCGACGACATGATGGGCAACATCGCTCGCAAGTTGAGCACGGATGAGATCGATGTTTTATCCGGCTACCTCTCAGGCATTCGATAAGGAGCCGAGGTCGATGATGAAGTGGCATGTGTGGCTGGCGGTGTGGATAGCCTTTCCGTTGCAGGCCATGGCAGCGGAGCCAGACATGAGCGAGCAAGTGCCGGCGCAGGACAAAAGTACCGGCCCCATGGATTTCATACCTCGGGAACTGACAACTATTCCCGCGGGGGATTTTGGCGACAACGTCCGCCGAGGGTATGAGCTGGTCGTCAATACTCAGCAACTGAAAGGTCGTTACGTCGGCAATCAACTCAATTGCACCGATTGCCATCTGAGCAACGGTGCCAAAGCCTATTCGGCCCCCTTGTGGGCGGCGTTTCTCGCCTACCCGGCCTTCCGCGCAAAAGACAATCATCTGGACACGTTTGCAGAGCGGGTCCAAGCCTGTTTCAGCTACTCGATGAACGGCAAGGCACCTGCCCTGAATTCGCCGGAAGTGGTGGCGATTTCCGCTTATTCGTACTGGATGCTGATGGGGGGATTGCTGGATAAATCCGGTATGACCGATACGCCAGTGCCTGAACTGACCGACCAGCAGCTGCAACAGGGCGGCAACGACAAATCATTCAAGCTGCCAGGGCCAATAGCGCAAAAAATCGAGGCGATCGGCCGTCGGAATATGCCTGGACGAGGGTTCGCAACGATGCCCGCCGCAGCGTTGCCGCCTGCTCCCGACCGAGGACTTCCGGTTTACGTTCAGCACTGTGCAATCTGTCATGGCGTGAAAGGAGAGGGCACCCTGATGGGGGGCGTGCCAGTCATGCCTGCGCTGTGGGGGGGCGACTCGTACAACTGGGGGGCAGGCATGCATCGGATCAATACCGCTGCGTTCTTCATATTCGAGAACATGCCGCTGGGCAAAGCGGTCCAGCTCACGCCACAACAGGCCTGGGATGTCGCGGCCTACATAAACAGTCAAGTGCGCCCGCAGGACCCAAGATTCACCGGCAACGTTGTCAGTACGGCCGCAGCGTTTCATCGCGGGGAACAATGCTTTTATGGGCAGACGGTGGATGGCGTGCTGTTAGGAAATGAGCGCGCGCCGGCGATATATCGGGCGCCGCCGGGGCAATCCCCCTTGCGATGACATCCAGCCAGTTGGCGGGGTATTGGAGGTCGTCAAGTCCATTTCTCAATGACCAATCTGCTCGCGCTAAACGCTGCGATTGAAGCCGCTCGTGCAGGAGAATAAGGCCGAGGCTTCGCGGAACCAGCTGGGGTCGGGCTTTTAAAGCGGCCGTGCTGATAGATTTTCCGAAGATGCCGATAAAGAGATCAGCAACCGCCCCGGATCAATGTTCTATCAGCGCCAAAAAATCAGGAGTTTTGAATGTATTTCGCTATGGTTTGGGGGCTGATGCTGGTCATCCCCGTTCTTTCCGTCATCATCGAGTCCATATTGACCACGGCGCCAGACTTCGTCTGGCTGATCGCCAAGTGGTTCGTGTTCTGGGGCATAGGCATCCGCCTGTTGATCGCCGGTGTTAAGCAGGTGGTGCAACCCAGTTTTACGGCTCGAACCATTTTCAAGATGTCCAGCCCGGACGCAGAAAAGCTTGTGAGCGAAATTGGTTTTGGCAATGTCGCTCTCGGTCTGGTTTCCACCTTGAGTATTGTCTTTCCAGCGTTCGTTACGCCGATGGCGCTAACTGGCGGTCTCTTTCTAGGCCTCGCCGGCGTCAAGCATGCTCGCAATGCCAACCGCTCGCCCGAAGAGACTACGGCGCTGATCACTGATCTGATTATCGGCGTTATCGGTATCAGCTCGGCCGTGCTGCTGTTGTTGCGCTAGGAAGGGGCCAGAGCTTGGCGGTACGCGTGTTTAAAAAATATCGCTTGCACCTTTAATTGGCTATGCCACGTACTTGAGCGGTAGCCGCATACTTCGTCATTCTCCAATCTGGTTAGGCGGAGGGGTAGTGCACGAGGGCCTGGGAGGAGGTAGCTCCCCTAGGTAAAGAAAACCATCGGCAGAATTTTTTTTGAAATCAAGGGGTTGCCAGCCTCAAGAAATGAGTACATAATTCACGCCATCGAAAGCACAGGCGACTGAAAAAGCTCAATGTTTTCAATGGGATAGAGCACGAAACCGAGTCTCGTTTCCCGATCCAGGTTTGTACGCATTTGATGTTGAGTAACACGACACCAGATGTAAGTGGCCGAGTAGCAAAATGGTTATGCAGTGGATTGCAAATCCACCTACGCCGGTTCGATTCCGACCTCGGCCTCCACTATAAACAAGCTCCGTAGATCGATGATTTACGGAGCTTTTTTATTTGCTTCTTCCAGCAAGATTTAGTCTTTAAAAGGAAGATTGCGAACTTGCTTCACAGGGGATGGATGTATATATTTCCACCTCTGCCGAGCAAGGCAGATGGCTACAACGCGCTACCGCCCGAATGGCGAAACTGGTAGACGCATGGGACTTAAAATCCCCCGCTCGTAAGGGCGTGCCGGTTCGATTCCGGCTTCGGGCACCATTTAAAATCAAGGGTTTGCGAGCGAAAGCTAATGCAAGCCCTTGTTTGTTTCTGGTCCGCAATTATTGAGTTGGATCGCAATTCACTTTGTTGGCCAGACTTTTTTGCCTTCGAAACGTTCGACAGCAACTCTTCGGCCGGCTCCCCATGCGCTGATTAACCCCCGCTTTGCAGCGCCCGGTCAGCCACCTTGGCGTTATGAACGAGCCGGCACAGGCCTGCGGTCATCACGATCGACAGCAGCGGCCAATAGATGAGTACGGTTTTCAGGAGCATGACGTCACCTCGCGCTTATGGCACCGGATCGAGTAACTGCCTGATTTTAGGTCTTGAACCGTGACAGAGCGAGTATGGACCTTATCCCGGTGCGCGCCGTGGCTTCGGCTTATCCTTCGTTCGCCCAAACTCCCGTCTGCGCGGTACGTCGCACGTAATCGGTAAAGTCCCGAGGAGGCCGGCCCAGCGCGCGCTGCACACCGTCGGCAATGGGTGTGTTTCGGCCATCGAGCACGGTGGTGAACAGGTACAACACCAGGTCAATAAATTCGCCGGGAATGTGTTCATCCTCCAATGCCTGGCGGTAGACGGCCGGCGGTACTCCCATGAAACCGATCGGGCGTTGAGTCCCGTGAGCAATTTCGGCAACGGCTTGCGCAAAGGTAAGCGCCCGCGGGCCCGTCACTTCATAGAACTGGCCTGCGTGACCTGGCTTGGTCAGTGCCTCGACCGCAATCTCCGCGATATCTTCTACATCGACAAAGGGCTCTGCGATATCGCCGACAGGCAGCACCAATTCACCCTGGAGAATCGGCTCAAGGAAGTGCGCTTCGCTGAAGTTCTGGCAAAACCAGCTGGACCGGAGAATGGTCCAGTCGACACCACTGTTCTGTATGACGCGCTCAGCCTGTTCCGCTTCTACTTCACCGCGCCCGGACAACAGCACCAGTTTGCCAACCCCTCTTTTGACCGCTAGATCGGTAAATGCCTGAATCGTTTCCAACGCGCCCGGGACGGCGAGATCTGGCTGATAAGAAATGTAAACCGCGTCGATCCCCTGGAGCACGGCCCGCCAAGTGCTCCTGTCCTCCCAGTCAAACGAAGGGTTGGCGCCGCGTGAGCCATGGCGCACAGGCAGGCCGGCAGCTTCGAGTCGCTGGACGATCCTGCTGCCAGTCTTGCCGGTTGCGCCGAGGACCAGGATGTTTTCTTGTTGGTCTTTCATCACGTTCATCTCCATCGGTTAATGTGAGTGATGCTCACGTTTATAAAGATGATAGATGCTCATGTTTTGCCGTCAATTGCGACAAGCGAACTCGCCGACGTACGGACATCGCCTGTTGGGCGCAATCAGTGACGGTGCTAAGGTGAGGCCTTGTCATGTTATTGAATGGACCATTCGCCAATGCGAAAGAACGCGCAAGTCGGGCCAGAGCTGCCGGCGTCGGACGCGACACGACGCAATCCCACGCAACAACGCAGTCGCGAGCGGCAGGAGCGGATTCTTGCGGTGGCGACTCAACTGATCGCAACCAAGGGCAGCGATCAGGTCAAGATGAGTGAAATCGCCGAGCGTTCAGAAATATCCATCGGTTCGCTCTACCAATATTTCCCCGACAAGAGCTCCGTGATCCGCACGCTTGCCGAACGCTACAGCGCTGAAAGCCGTCGCTGTATCGAAGAAGCGCTCAGTGGGGTTGAGGACGCTCAAGGCTTGCACGCCGCTTATGCTGGCCTGATCGATCTGTATTACAGGATCGTGCTGGCTACACCGGCGATGCGCGATATTTCATCCGGTATGCAGGCGGATAAGCAACTGATGGCGTTGGAGCTGGCGGAAAGTCGAGTGGCGGGGAGGCTGCTGGCCGATGCCATGCTGCGGGTGTTTCCGGGCTGTGATGCGCGACAGGTTGAAGAGACGGCATTTCTGATTTGGCAACTGGGCGAATCAACTATTCGACTGGCCATCACCTGCGCACCGGACGAGGGTCGTGGGCTGGTCGAGGCGTTCAAGCGCATGTCGTTGCGCGAGATTATGTCGCCGGCATTGAGCGAGGGAGGTGACGCGCAGTTGGCGGCTGAATCCGGTGAGTCCGATCCAGCCGCCGAACCAGTGAGCTAAACGAATGGTTGACCGGTAAAGCCACGGGGCAACCGTTGCAGCCCGGCCATCGCCGTCAGGCGTTCGACCCAGGCGGCGCGCCAATCACTGGCGGTGTGGGTCAGTTTGGTTTTGCGAGCGGCGCGACGTGATGCGTTGCGCTGGTCCTTTCGCGCATCCTTGAATGCATCGGTGTTTCGACAGCTTCTGCATTTGACCCGAGCCAGCTCGGTGGTGGAAACGAGTTTATTGCCTTTGTGACCGCAGGCAAGATGCCCGCTGACTTTGAAGTGAGTAACCATCAGACGCCTCCTTCGTGACGTGTGATCGTTTGACCGCCAACAAGCGCTGACGTTCGGCCATCAAGTTGCGGGCAAAAAAAGACCCGCATGCGGGCGGGTCAGGGGATTCATCAAAGGAGTGAACCCACTGTAAGACGTGAGATGTGAATGCGGTGTGAAAAGAACACGCAAAAAAACCATCAGTGCAGGGCAGGAGTAGGGCGCCACATTAAGTAAATGTCAGGCAAGGACGCACTCGGTGACAATCATGTCGCCGTTGATGCGCCCTGAATCAGGCCGGGTTGCTGCGCAAAGGTCGAATCATCTGAACCGTGGCAGTGGCCGGTCGGCAGGTTTTAGCGAAGACAAGGTGTTACGAATGAGTGGCGCATCTTTTTCGATATCGTTCAGACGATCACGAATTCTGAGGGCTGTCGGATGCCCTCCTTGATGATCAACCCAATCGGCGATCTCTTTGCATGCGGCGGCCAGGCGAGCCTGGCGCGAGTCAAGCAGCGTAAGCAGGGTGGTGATGGACTCTTTTTCGGACATGGCAAACACCTCCGTTGAAGAAACCTTGCAAGGGGCAGCAAAAAGCCCGCAGGGTGCGAGCTTTCTACCGATGGGTCGCTGATCCGTCAGCATTTTTGAGTATAGACCCGCTATTCAGCCTTGGCGGACCGCTACCTGGGATCGGGCGTTGAGCTGCCGACATTCTCGAAGGGCATCTTCTTCAAGATCGAAACCGTCACCGATGAAGCCCTGAGTGCGGGTATCGGTAATGCGATACCAGATGGCGGCTTCGGGTGGTGCATGGCCGGACTCCCCGGCTCGGCGGCCGTGGATGATGATCTTGTTGCACCGCTTCACGACGAAAATGTCTTCCATGGCGTCACCGCAGCTGATTCGTGTTCAGATCAACTATAGAAGCCATTCGCGATCGTGCAAAAAATAGGCAGGCCGATTCGTCGGTTGAGTGGTCGATCAAGTGGCTGCCGCTTGATTGCCCGTGGTCTCTGCGAGTTGTTCAAGGAACATCGACAGTGCAACTTCTTCGGCCCGCAGCCCTTTGCGCACCCGTGCTTTTGGCAAATCCGCCAGTGAGCCCAGCATGAAGCCGTCAACCACCGCCGGATGGATGTAGCACTTGCGGCACACCGCGGGCGTGTTACCCAACTGCCGCGCAACGTTCTTGACCGTTTCGACAATGTGGCGTTTCGCGTCTGATTCAGGCTGCCACTGCAATTCGCGCAATACCGCTAGCGCCAGTGCGCTTCCGGCCCAGGTGCGATAGTCCTTGGCCGTGAAATCGGCGCCGGTCAGGGTTTGCAGGTAGGTGTTAACGTCGGAAGAACTGACGGTGTGCCGCTCGCCGTCTTCGTCCAGGTACTGAAACAGATTTTGTCCGGGAATCTCCATGCAGCGTTTGACCACCCGCGCCAGGCGCCGATCCTTGACGGTGATCTGATGCTCGACGCCGCTTTTGCCGCGAAACTGGAACTGAATCGCGCTGCCGTTGACCTCGACATGCCGGTTGCGCAACGTGGTCAAGCCATAGGAATGGTTGTCCCGAGCGTACTGGGTGTTGCCGACCCGAATCAGCGTTGCATCGAGCAAGGTAATCACCGTGGCCATGACCTTGTCGCGGCTGAACCCCGGTGCGGCCAATAAGGCCTCCAATTGTTTGCGCAGTTTCGGCAGCGCGAGGCCGAAGTCCCGCAGGCGGGCGTACTTGTCGGCATCGCGCACTTCGCGCCACCGCGCGTGATAGCGGTACTGTTTACGTCCGCGAGCGTCAATGCCGGTGGCTTGCAAATGACCACGCGGGTCGGCGCAGATCCACACATCGGTGTAGGCCGGCGGCACTGCGAGGCTGTTCAGGCGTTTGATGTGGTCGGCGTCGGTGATGCGCTGACCTGTCGGATCGAAATAGCTGAACTTGCCGCGCAACAGCTTGCGGGTTATTCCCGGTTGCGTGTCATCGACGTAATGCAGGTCGGGGGGCAGCACATCCAGCAGCGCGTTATCAGGCATGGCGAGTAATCCTTGGCAACGAATCCAGGGTCGTTACAGGCATTGACCGCGTGCCGTTGCAGTCGTGCCAGCGGATTCAAGCGAGGACCGCCACTGCCTTGATTTGCGCCCAGAGTTGTTGCCCCGGCTGTACGCCCAACTGGTCCCGGGAATAGCGCGTGATCCTGGCCAGCAGCGGCGTGCCGCCAGCATCCAAGCGGACCAGGACATGGGCGGCGTTGTCGGCGGCGGCTTCACTGATCACCGTGACCGGCAGTCGATTGAGAATGCTGCTTTGCTCGACACCTTGCAGGCTCAGGCTCACATCCCGCGCTTGAACCTTGCAACGCAATGCCTGGCCGTTGCTCATCGGTGCGTGCGTCACGCGAATGCTCAGGTCGGTATTGGGCAGTTGCAACGTCAGCAACTGATAGTGCGCGTCATAGCTACTGACGTGCCCCTCGATGACCACGCCAGCGTCGTCGCCCATTGCCAGCGGCAAATCCAGACGGGCCAGGGTTTCGCCAATCGGGCCGCTGGCCAGTGCCTTGCCGTCGCTGAGCAGGACGATATGGTCAGCCAGTCGCGCGACTTCATCCTGGGAGTGGCTGACGTACAGCACCGGGATATCGAGTTGGTCGTGCAGCCGTTGCAGGTACGGCAGGATTTCGTTTTTACGCTGGCTGTCCAGCGCGGCCAGCGGTTCATCCATCAGCAACATTTTCGGGCTGGTGAGTAGCGCGCGTGCGATCCCGATGCGCTGGCGTTCGCCGCCGGAAAGATGCTGTGGATGCCGGTCGAGCAAGTGGCCGATGCCCAACAATGCGGTGGCATGGGCCATGTCGACGCGGCGCTGCTGTTTAGGAATGCGTTTGAGGCCGAACTCGAGATTGGCCAGTACTGACAGGTGAGGAAACAGGCTGGCTTCCTGGAATACATAACCAATGGCGCGTTTGTGCGGTGGTACGAATAGCCGTTTTTCGCTGTCCTGCCAGACTTCATCGTTGATCTGGATAAAACCCTGTTCAGCCTTTTCCAGCCCAGCGATGCAACGAAGGCAGGTGGTCTTGCCGGAACCGGAATGCCCATAGAGCGCGGTCACGCCACGACCGGGTAATTGCAGATCGACGTCGAGGGAAAATCCCGGATAACTCAATTTCAGCCGCGTTTGAATCATCTGTCAGCTCCAGCCCGCTTTGGTTTTACGGCTGGAGTAGAGCGCCAGCAATACCGCAAAGGAGAACACCAGCATTGCCCCGGCCAGCCAATGGGCCTGGGCGTATTCCATCGCTTCGACGTGATCGTATATCTGCACCGAGACCACACGGGTCTTGTCGGGAATATTGCCGCCGATCATCAGCACCACGCCGAACTCACCGACGGTATGGGCAAACCCCAGAATGGCTGCCGTGATGAATCCAGGCCGGGCCAGCGGCAGGATCACGCTGAAAAACGTGTCCCAGGGATTGGCGCGCAAGGTCGCGGCCACTTCCAGCGGACGAGTGCCAATGGCGGAAAACGCATTTTGCAGCGGTTGAACCACAAACGGCATCGAGTACAGCACCGAGCCGATCACCAACCCTGCAAAACTGAATGTCAGGGTGCCGAGCCCCAGTGATTGGGTGAACTGGCCGACAAACCCGTGAGGGCCGAGCGCCAGCAGCAGATAAAACCCGATCACCGTGGGCGGCAGCACGAGGGGCAGGGCGACGATCGCCCCGACCGGGCCGCGCAACCAGGAACGGGTGCGCGATAGCCATAACGCAATCGGAGTGCCAATGACCAGCAGAATGAGCGTCGTCAGAGACGCCAGTTTGAGGGTCAGCCAGATGGCTGCAAAGTCGGCACTCGTCAGCGTCATTTAGAGTTGGTAACCGTAGGATTTGATGACGGCAGCGGCTTTCGGACCTTTGAGGTATTCAACCAGCGCCTTGGCGGCCGGGTTGTCTTTGCCTTTGTTGAGGATCACCGCGTCCTGTTTGATCGGGTCGTGCATGCTTGCAGGTACGATCCACGCCGAACCGCCGGTGACTTTGCCGTCTTTGTAGATCTGCGACAAGGCTACAAAACCGATTTCAGCGTTGCCGGTCGAGACGAACTGGTAGGCCTGAGTAATGTTCTGGCCTTCTACGATTTTGCTTTTGACTTTGTCGGTCAAGCCGAGCTTGGCCAGCACCTGAGTCGCGGCGAGGCCATAAGGTGCGGCTTTCGGGTTGGCGATGGCGAGGTGCTGATATTCGTTCTTTTTCAGCACTTCGCCTTTGGCGTCGACGTACCCTTCCTTGGCCGACCACAGCGCCAAGGTGCCGATGGCGTAGGTGAAGCGCGAGCCTTTGACGGTGTCGCCTTCGGTTTCGAGTTTTTGCGGGGTGCTGTCGTCGGCGGAGAGGAACACTTCGAACGGTGCGCCGTTCTTGATCTGGGTGTAGAACTGGCCGGTTGCCCCGTAGGCGGCGACCAGCTTATGCCCGGTGTCTTTTTCGAAATCGGCGGCAATCGCCTGAATCGGTGCGGTGAAGTTGGCGGCAACGGCCACCTGGACTTCGTCCGCCTGAGCGGACCCGAAAGCAAACACAGCGAGAAGGCTGGCGAGGCAGGTAGGGGCAAAACGTGAGGCGCGAATGGTCATGAAACGGCTCCGTGTTCAGGCGAAAACAACGAGGGGTAAAACGCTATATAGCGGAATATATAGCGAAATGCCTGCAAACGGAATGTGCTGAATGTCGGATGGCGACGTCAAGCAACCGGCAGCCACAGGTTGTGCCGGTGTCCAGCTGAATCAGTGTTACCGGCGGATCAGTTTCGCCAGCCCATCCTCGGCCAGGCGCCGAGTCAACTCTGCGGTGGTCATTTCAACCCCCAGCGGAAACGCTTGCCCGGCCCAGAGGTTGCTGAATTCAGCTTCAGACTTGCCCCGCAGCGGCATCAACGCCCCGCCCGCCAGGGGGAATGCCGGTGCTTTATCGCTCATGGGGCCGAGCTCGCGCATCACCCGATTGAGAATTCCTCGCGCCGGGCGCCCGGTGAAAATATTGGTGATGGCGGTCTCGCTTTCCTTGGCGGTACGCAAAGCTTTGTGGTGAGACGCGCTGACCTTGGCCTCGGAGGTAAACAAGTAGGCCGTGCCCACTTGAACCGCCGACGCGCCCAGCAGGAACGCCGCCGCGACGCCTCGCGCATCGCTGATTCCGCCCGCCGCAATCACCGGTACTTTCACCGCATCGACAATCTGCGGGACCAACGCAAACAGGCCCACCTGGCTACTCAAGTCATCGCTGAGAAACATCCCGCGATGGCCACCCGCCTCGTAGCCCATGGCGATGATTGCGTCGCAACCGTGCTGTTCGAGCCAGACGGCTTCTTCGACGGTGGTCGCCGAAGAGAGGATTTTCGCACCGGTGGCTTTCACCCGGTCCAGCAAGGTCTTTTCCGGCAGGCCAAAGTGAAAACTCACAACTTCAGGGCGAAACTCCTCAACCACTTCGCACGCGGCGGCATCAAACGGCGCGCGATTTGACACCGGCGTCGGCGCATCAAAATCGATACTCAGTTCCCGGTAGTAAGGTTCCAGCAGGTTTTCCCAGGCCCGGGCGCGTTGTTCATCGGCGGCGGGCGGTTGATGGCAGAAATAATTGATGTTGAACGGGCGCTGGCTGTGCTGGCGGATCGTCTTCAACTCTTCGCGAAGTTGCTCGATGCTCAACATCGCGGCGGGCATCGAGCCCAGCCCGCCGGCGTTGCTCGCGGCAATCACCATCGCTGAATGTGTAGCGCCGGCCATGGGCGCCTGGATGATGGGCAAATCGATGCCGAGCAGGTCAAGAATGCGGGTGTCTGGCCATTGGCTCATGTGAATGATGCTCCGACGTCGAAACAGGGCGGGGACGGTAGAACCGGTTTTTTACCGCAATGACTGTCCTGGGGCCAGTCGACTTTGCTCCTCACTTCCTCGATCCCTGATATCAACGTCGGTTCAGGCCACCGCCTCCGCCGAAAGAGCGATTCATGTATTGAGACGAGTTGTGATAGTTGCTCATTCGTTCATTGCCGAACGAGCGCGCAGCGGACTCGCGATTGAGGTTCTGCACTTGCGCGGTGTTCGCTGGGTTGACCCTGGTTTGGCCACCCTTGACCATCGATTGCCAGCCATCATCGGTCTTCTTGTACACGTTGCCGTCATGCCCGGCGTAGACGTTGTCGCCCACTCGGGCGGCGCTGCTGTTGCGCCCGCGCACACCGCTCACTTGCGTGGTGTTGCCGGTGTTCGGGTTGTAGACCGCGCCGCGACCTGCGCTGACTTGTGCGCCGGTACGCGTGTTGCCTGCCGTCACGCGTTGACCGGCTACAGCGCCGCCGTTCGGGCCGACCGCCGCGCCACTTCGACCTGCCGCATAGTTGCCGGTGTAGACGTTATGTACCGCGCCCCGTTGGCCGGCCGCCGCGACGCCCGTGCGCGAGTTGTAAGAGGCACCCACCTGACCGGCCCAGCGGTTACCGGTCCAGGCGTTGTAACCGGCGCCGTAACGGCTGACCGACGCTCGGTCACCCCATTGCCGGTAGATATTGCCGGTGGTGCCCGCCCAACCGCCAGGTCCCCAAGCCACCGCACCGCCGTGATAGCCGTAAGCGCCGCCACCCCAAGGCATTGGCGCCGGATACAGGCGTGGGCCCCACGCGTAACCCCAGCCGTAATTGCCCCACCATGGATAAGCGCCCCAGCCCCAGCCCATGGCGACGGTGCTGCCACCCCAACTCCAGCCGAAACCGAAACCAAAGGTCCAGCCGGTCCATGGTGTGTAGCGGATAGCGACGCCTGAACCGTAAGTCACCGGCGGTCCGTACCAGGCGCTGCCAACCCAGGGCGTGTACGGATAACCGGTGCCATAGACCACCACACCGCTGGCCGGATCCAGCGTCGAGCCCTGATAGCCCGGCGTGTAACCCACAACCACGGTGTCGCCACTGGTTTCATAGACTTTTACGTAAGTGATGTAGTGCATCGGTGAGCTTGGCGGGATCGAGTAGATTACCGCCGGTACGGAAGCGGCGACCGACCATGGCCCTTGAACCGAGGTGGCGACAAACCAGATGCCGTTTTCCACCGCGTACCAGCTGTTGGCGTCGACTCTGATGATTGGCATCGGCGTGTTCACCACGTATTGCAGCGGCGTGCCGGCAATTGCTTTGAGTTGCGGCTGGCCGTCGAATGGCGGTGCGGTCATTTTTACGGCGCTTTTCTTGATCGCCGACGTCTGTGGGATCGTTGCCGCAATCGCCGCTTCCTTCGCTTGCGAGGTGCCGGCCACCGAGGCTTTGACGTTTTCTTTGGGACTGTTATCGGGGATATTGGCGAAGTCGGCCGGCAATTTATCTGCCGGGGCGAATGTCCATGGGCCTTGCATGTCACTGGCCTTGAACCAGCGTCCAGAGATCAGCACGTAGCTGTCCTGGTCACCGATTTCCTTGAAGATATGCCCGGTGGTGTTCGTCACATACAGCAGTTGAGTGCCCTGGATCGGCTGCCATTGCGGCGCGCCATCCGTGACGATCAACTCGGTGGGCGAGGTGGCGATAAAAATCTGCGGGATCGGCGGTTTGGCCAAGGTAGGAATCTTGTCCTTTGCATCGCCCTGTCCGGTCAGCAAGTCCACCTGACGGCTCTGGACTGCCGCTTTCCGGGCCTTTTCCAGATCCCCCGTCGGCGACGGCAGCGGTTCGTATCGGCCGGTGAGCGCATCCGCGACCATCCAGCCATCGAACACGTGCAGGTAGTGTTTGCCTTGGGCATCTTTCAGTAGCAGCGGACGGGTATTGATGACCCGCTCCAGCGGCGTACCGTCTACCGGCCGATAAGCCGGCTCGCCATCGATGTACACCAGGATCGCCGGCACCTCGGACGTGAGGATGTTCGGTGGGGTGTTTTCAATAGGTTCGCCGCTGGACTGTTGCTCGGCCGCGAGCACGCCGACAGCAGCTTCCAGTTGATCCAGGGAAATGGTTTTCCTGCGATTCGTCGCATCCTTTTGCAACGCAGCAACCCATGCGTCACCTTGTGACGCGCTGGAGGGGAAATCGGCCTTGATGATTTTGTATTGATCAAGCGCGACCCAGCGCGTGGCTTTATCGACCAGGGTGTGTGCGCTGAACTGCACGATGCCATAGGTGGATTTTCCGTCGGCACCGGTGGCCTCGACGGCTGCTCGGGCCAGCAAGGTGTAGCCATCCCAGCTATCCAGTTGGGGCTGATAAATCGTCAGTTTGGTATCACCAGCGGTTAGCACCTGTGGCCAGGTCGGGCTCGCTGGTGCTTGACTCGCGGGCGCTGTCGACGGATTTGCCGGCGCGGCCTGAACCCCAGTGAAAACCAATAGGCAGAGCATCAGCAACAAGGGGCGCAAGCAGGGGTGAGACATTGTCAGCTCCGTTGATAGGGCGGTTTCAGGTATTTCGTTGCTGCGAAAAAAAGCATAGTCGCGGCTCATGGAAACGCTCGGTGCTTTTACGGATTGGCTTAAAGTCGAGTACGGCAAAATATTTCTTTATGCTATTTCATCCGCACAACCCACCTGATTGATTCATTGAGAGGCAGCGATGTTCAAGGGCATTTTGATCGACAAAGACGACAGCGGTTACCGGGCCAGCCTGCAAACGATCAATGACGATCAACTGCCCGAAGGCGATGTCACGGTGCGCGTGGCGTACAGCACGTTGAACTTCAAGGACGGCCTGGCGATTACCGGCAGCAGCCCGGTGGTGCGCAAATTCCCGATGGTGCCCGGCATCGATCTGGCCGGTACCGTCGAGGCCAGCACTCATCCGGACTACCAGGTCGGTGACCGGGTGCTACTCAACGGCTGGGGCGTGGGTGAGGGGCATTGGGGCGGACTGGCGCAGAAAGCCCGGCTTAGCGGTGACTGGCTGATTCCCTTGCCAAAAGCCTTTACCGCTGCGCAGTCCATGGCCATCGGCACGGCGGGTTACACGGCAATGTTGTGCATCCTGGCGCTGGAACATAACGGTGTGACGCCGGAGCAGGGCGACGTTCTGGTGACCGGAGCCAACGGCGGCGTCGGCAGTTTCGCCATCGCGTTGCTGAGCAAACTCGGTTATCGGGTGGTGGCGTCGACGGGCCGTACCTCCGAGCACGAGTACCTTAAACAGCTGGGCGCCAGTGAAATCATCGACCGCGCAACACTGTCCGAACCGGGCAAACCTTTGGCGAAAGAACGTTGGGCGGCGGTGATTGATTCGGTCGGCAGTCACACCCTGGCCAACGCCTGTGCGGCCACCAAGGCCAACGGCACGGTCGCCGCGTGTGGCCTGGCGCAAGGCATGGAGTTCCCGGCCTCCGTCGCGCCGTTCATTTTGCGCGGGGTGACATTGGCCGGGATCAACAGCGTGACCCAACCGAAAGCCAAGCGGGTACAGGCATGGGATCGTCTGGCGAAGGACCTGGATTTCGCCTTGCTACCTCTGATCAGCCATGAAATCGGTTTGAGCGAAGCAATCGACGCCGCGCCACGCCTGCTTGCCGGGCAATTGCGTGGGCGGGTGGTGGTCGATGTTAATCGCTGATCAGACGGTTTCGCGTTCCAGCAATTGACGCTTGCGCTCGACACCCCAGCGATAGCCTGACAGGTTGCCGTCGCTGCGCACCACGCGGTGGCATGGAATCGCCACCGCGATGTTGTTCGCGCCGCACGCTTGAGCTACGGCGCGCATCGATTTGGGCGCGCCGATGCGCTGAGCGATCTCGGCATAACTGGCGGTGCTGCCGACCGGAATCTCCCGCAGCGCCTGCCAGACGCGCTCCTGAAAGGCTGTGCCGCGCACGTCCAGTGGCAAATCCAGGCCAATGGCTGGCGACTCAATGAATCCGACCACTTTGGCGATCAATTGCTCGAACCCGTGATCGGCACCGATCAGGTTGGCGCGGCGAAACTTGTCCTGCAGATCGCAAACCAATTGGTGCGGGTCATCGCCTAGCAGAATCGCGCAAACGCCGCGCTCACTCTGCGCCACCAGAATCGCCCCCAGCGAACACTGGCCGACGGCAAAGCGGATGTCGTTATTTTTCCCCGCGGCGCGGTACTCACCGGGTTTCATCCCCAGCAACTGATCCGCCGCCTCATAGAAACGGCTGTTGGAGTTGAAGCCGGCGTCGTACAACGCATCGGTGACCGAGTTGCCTTCTGCCAGCCGCTCGCGAACCCGGCGAGAACGGTGGGCAGTGGCGTAGCCTTTGGGTGTCAGGCCAGTGACCGCTTTGAACACCCGATGGAAATGGAAGCTGCTCAATCCGGCCGCGTTCGCCAACTCGCTCAGCGCAGGCAAATCCTCGGCGGCTTCGATTTGTCGGCACGCGGCGGCTACAGTGGCGGCGTGTTGCGCGGCGCCATCGCTCTGATCTTTTGTCGACCGTTTGCTTGGACGATAACCCGCAGCCTGGGCCTGCTCGGCGGTATCAAAAAACTCGACGTTTTGCGGATTCGGCAACCGTGCCAGGCTGCTCGGGCGGCAATAGACGCCGGTAGTCTTCACCGCGTAGACAAATTGCCCGTCGGCGCGCGGATCACGTGCGACCACTGCGGCCCAGCGCGGATCATTTTCGGTAGCAGTTTTCAGCGAATGGCGTGTCATGGCGTTCTGTCCGTTGACCAGTTTCATTCAGATTAATCAGGCGCTGCAAACGCGGCACTCCGGGTCTTGCGGTTGAATTCGAACGCGTCAGCCGGCAACCCGAAATGTGAAGTTGATTCGCTGCTCGCCCAGTTGTGGATGCAGCCCTTCCTTGATCGGCAAGACGCCGTGAAACCGCAAGCGATCCACGCCGCCCCAGACCACGATGTCGCCATGAAACAGTGGCACGCGCTGGCTTTTATCACTGCGGGCAAATCCTCCAAACAAGAACATTGCGGGCAATCCAAGCGAAACCGAAACGATCGGTGCTGCGTAGGAACCTTCGTTTTTATCCTGATGCAACGACATCTTCGCCCCAGGGACATAGCGGTTGATCAGGCAGGAATCGGGCATGAAGTCGTTAAATTCCGCGGCCTCAGCCGCCGCGTGTGCCAGTTCGAGAAACACGTCGGGCATGTCGGGCCAGGGTTGGCCGGTTTGTGGATCGGCGCGGGTGTAGCGATAACCGCTGCGGTCGGTGGTCCAGCCCAGTGTGCCGCAACTGCTCAGTGCGACCGACATGGTAAAGCCGCCCGGGGTGACCATCTGCCGAAATGGCGCCGCCACCAGCACGTCTTCGAGCGCCGGCAACAAACGGTCGAGCGACGGCAGGGCAAAGCCTCTCAGCACGTAGGACTGTTCACCGATCTGTTCGCGTTTTGGCGGCTGTTCGGGTTCGGTGTTGCCAAACAAGTCGAGGGTGCTCGGGGTCATTGGGTCATAACGCATCGTGAAAGATGATTCCAAGGGTATGCCGTTGTCCGCTGTGCAGGCGACTGACGCCGTGGCGCATTGTCACCCGGTAATAGCCGCGAACGCCTTTGACCGGACGCTGGTTGACGGCAAAGATCAGTCCATCGCCTTTATTGAGGCTGATCACCTGAGGGCGCGACTGCATCCGTGGACGCTGCTCGGTCAGCACAAACTCGCCACCGGTAAATTCCTCGCCCGGTTCTGACAGAAGAATCGCCAATTGCAGTGGGAACACGTGTTCGCCGTACACATCCTGATGCAAACAGTTGTAGTCCTGCGGCCCATATTGCAGCAACAACGGGGTGGGTCGTTCCTGACCGGCGGCATGGCAGCGTTCGAGAAACGCTTGATGCGATGCCGGAAACTGCTGCGGCATGCCCATGGCTGCATGCCAGCGGTTGGCGATGGGCACCAGCCGCGGATAGAACTCGCTGCGCAACGTGGCGACCCTGTCTGGCAGCGGATAGCGGAAGTACTTGTATTCACCGCGACCAAAACCGTGGCGAGCCATCATGACCTTAGAGCGAAACGGCTCAGTGTGTGTATAGAGGGCGCTGACTTGTGCGCACGCCTGAACACTCAGCAGCGACGGAATGATTGCGCAGCCTTGTTGATCAAGCTGTTGTTCCACAGCTGCCCAGTCAAGCGTGTCGAGCGTGTATTCGTGCGGCATGTTCTGACTCCCTGACCAACGGTTCAAGGTGACAGTCTGGGTTCAGGGCGCGGTGCGAACACCCCGGCGCTTGCGGTTGAATTCAATCGCGTGTGGAGCAGGACGTCCTGTCGCTCCGGGGGGACGGATCGGGTTACAGCGCTTTGCTGACGGCGATGTCGCTGATGACGTCTTCACTCGAACCGTGAATGGCATCCAGCGCCGCTTTGGCTTCTTCTTCAGTGCCTTGTTCGAGTTGGGCAAATTCGAAGCGGCGTTCGCCGTTGAGTTTGTACTTGATGACGTACTTGGTCGTCTGGGCCACGGTCATACCTGCCTGTGTTCGTGTGTTGACGCTACTCAGCTCAGTTTCGTGCTGGAGCGGCGAATGATCTTGATCGAGTGAGTCAGTGTCGGTTTGCGGGTCACGCTGATCGGCCGGCGGTTGACCGTGTCGATGGTGATGTTCCAGAAACCGGTGCTCGGCGCAGTAATGCGGGCGGGGAATGTATCGAAGGCTCCGCCGTGGTAGGTGTGGCGGCCGCCATTTTTGAAGCTGCGGAAGTTGGCGTCGTTCATCAAGCGAATGTTGCACGTTTGCGAGCACTGGATGACGACGATGTCGTCTTCATTGAGGTGCTCGCGCTGGTGGATAAATTTCATGAGGCGCCTCCAGAAGGGCTTTTTCTACAAAATCAAAACGATAGCATGGGCGATTGGCGCAGTTTATCAGCCCGAACAGGTTATTATCCGGTCCTCGGGGCCCGGTTTGACAATTAAAAACAGTTAATCGGAATTCTATGAGCGATAAAAGCATCGAGCCTCGGAGAAAAACAGCCTTTACGCTGTCGGAGGGTCTTTATCGGAGGTTTTGTATGAAGTGGGGTGTGTGGGTGTTGCCGTTGGTATTGGCGGTCAGTGGTTGTGCGAATGTGTCTGAAATCAATGAGACCCTGCCGACCATGAACGTAATTTCAGGCAAGAAACCCCATGAGTATGCGCAATGCCTGGTCGAAAAACTGGCCGACAGCCGTGGCGCGTTGCAGTTGGAACCGCACAAAGACGGAATGCGGGTGATTGTTCCAGCGAAGTTCTCGTCAGCGCCCGCCGCCGTGTTCGACATCGAAGACCGCTCCGGTGGCAGCAGCATCAAGCTGCATGAGCGCATGTCCAATGTGCCGGTGCGGCCAAAGGACGTACAGAAAGCTGCCAACGCCTGCATTTCCGGCTGATAAACTGCCGGCCAACCCATCAATGCCGTCGAAGCAGCGCTTTGACGGCATTGTCATTTCTGGAGTGAGCATGAAGCGAGAGCAGGTACGGCAACGTCATGTAGAGGGTCAGATCTCTGCCACCCATGTGATTCAGAATCCGGCGAGCCCAGGCGAATGGATCGTATTTTTCAAGAAGAGCGCCGGGCGCAGTTATTTCCTGGTGGACGATAACGATGAAGTCGAATCTTTCGGTCACCTCGATGAACTGGTCGAAACCGTGCGGGGCCTGGGGATCAAATTCGCCGAAATTCACATGTAGGGCAGAGCGCCTTACTTGCAGACCACCACGACGCTGCGCGTCTTGAAGTTTCCGACATCGACGCCCAGGGTCTTGTCGCTTTCCTTGGATTGCGGCGTGCCGTCAGTGCCGACGATCCGGTAACCGGTGCCCGCGCACGACGCATCGGCTTTTTCATAGCAGGTTGCCCAGGAGTTCGCTTCCCCGGAGCAGTCGATGGTCAAGCCTTGCTCGCCGTTGTTGAGGTAAGTGGTTTCCGAAGTGGCGCAGCCGTTCAGGGCCAGGACTGCTAATAACGGCAAAAATCTATTCATGGTGTGGTCGTCGTCAGAATGATGGGGCTAAGCCTGTGACAGCACCGGCTTCAAAAGGTTATAGCGAATGGCCACTTCATTTTGCGTTATCACAAAAAAGCCCTGCGCCAGGGCAGGGCTTCGGTCGATTCGGCGGCGTCTCAGGATTTGTCCTTGCCGCGACGCTTGGGCCCCGCAGGCTGATCTTGCAACACCGATGCCACCTCGATAGCCAACGCTTCGGTAGGAAACGGCCCGGCGATATTTTCGCCGCTCGCGCTGTCCACCCACCATTGCCCATCCTTCGCCTGATTGATCAGGTACCCGTTGACGCTTTTTGCTGCCGACATCTATCTGCCTCTTTGGCTGGTTCAATTGCGCAATGATAGCGCCAAATGCCCCCGGACGGTGCTGATGGGCGTATGGTGGTTTCGGATAATTCGACGGTGCAGGTTCGACGATCTCTGCTATCTGTTAGTGGCGGTGAAAAGTTCTGCGCAGCTTCTTGCGGAACTATCGGCAAGAATATTTCTCTATGATGGCATCGGTTAGCCAGCGCGGGGCATTGTAAGGTGTGCGCCGCCTGATTAGACTGCGCCGAAACTCGTACACACAGCCCTTTCAAGGACTTATATGATCAAGAAATGCTTGTTCCCAGCAGCCGGTTACGGTACTCGCTTCCTGCCAGCGACTAAAGCCATGCCCAAAGAAATGCTGCCGGTGGTGAACAAGCCACTGATCCAGTACGGCGTCGAAGAAGCCTTGGACGCCGGGTTGACTGAAATCTCTATCGTTACCGGACGCGGCAAGCGCGCCCTGGAAGACCACTTCGACATCAGCTACGAGCTGGAAAACCAGATCAAGGGCACCGACAAAGAAAAATATCTGGTTGGTATCCGCAAACTGCTCGACAACTGCTCGTTCTCCTACACCCGTCAGACCGAAATGAAGGGCCTGGGCCATGCGATCCTGACCGGCCGTCCGCTCATCGGTGATGAACCGTTCGCCGTGGTACTGGCGGATGACTTGTGCGTCAACCTGGACGGCGACGGCGTTCTGACCCAGATGGTCAAGCTGTACAAACAGTTCCGCTGCTCGATCGTTGCGATTCAGGAAGTCGATCCGCAAGAAACTCACAAGTACGGTGTGATCGCTGGCGAAATGATCCGTGACGACATCTATCGCGTTCACAGCATGGTTGAAAAACCAAAGCCTGAAGATGCACCGTCGAACCTGGCGATCATCGGCCGTTACATCCTGACGCCGGACATCTTTGACCTGATCGAGCAAACCGAGCCGGGCAAAGGTGGTGAAATCCAGATCACCGACGCCCTGATGAAGCAAGCCCAGAACGGCTGTGTAATGGCCTACAAGTTCAAGGGCAAGCGTTTTGACTGCGGCGGAGCCGAAGGTTACATCGACGCGACCAACTTCTGCTTCGAGAACTTCTACAAGACTGGCAAGGCTTACTGATAGCGCCTGACCGACTTGTATCGAAAAGCCACCTTCGGGTGGCTTTTTCATTTTCCGGCCCCATATCGTCTGCAGCGCTTGCCCGGCAGATGGCTGCGGGTATGCTGGTTGCCTGCCGAGGAGAGATTGAAAATGGCCTACGATTTTGACCTTTATGTGATTGGCGCCGGTTCCGGCGGTGTGCGGGCTGCGCGATTTGCTGCCGGTTTTGGCGCAAAAGTGGCAGTGGCGGAGAGCCGCTATTTGGGCGGCACCTGTGTCAACGTCGGCTGCGTGCCGAAGAAATTGCTGGTCTACGGCGCGCACTTCGCTGACGACTTCGAGCAGTCTTCGGGGTTTGGCTGGACGCTGGGCGAAGCGGAGTTTGATTGGGCCACGCTGATCGCCAACAAGGATCGTGAGATCAATCGCCTGAACGGTATTTACCGCAACTTGCTGGTTAACAGCGGCGTGACCTTGCATGAAGGCCACGCCAGGATCGTCGACCCCAATACCGTCGAGATCAATGGCCAGCGACATACTGCGAAAAACATCTTGATCGCCACCGGCGGCTGGCCGCAGATCCCGGAGATTCCGGGACACGAGCATGCGATCAGCTCCAATCAGGCATTCTTCCTCAAAGAATTGCCCAAGCGTGTGCTGGTGGTGGGTGGCGGTTACATTGCGGTCGAGTTCGCCGGGATCTTCCACGGGCTTGGTGCCGACACCACGCTGTTGTATCGCGGTGATCTGTTCCTGCGTGGTTTTGACGGGGCGGTGCGCAGGCATTTGCAGGAAGAGCTGACCAAGCGTGGCATGAACCTGCAATTCAACGCCGACATCGAGCGCATTGAAAAACTGGCTGACGGCAGCCTGAAGGCCACCCTCAAGGATGGTCGTCAGCTGGAAGCGGATTGCGTGTTTTACGCCACCGGCCGGCGCCCGATGCTGGACAATCTCGGGCTGGAAAACACCGGCGTCACACTCGACAAAAAAGGTTTTGTCGAAGTTGACGAGCAGTATCAAACCCGCGAGCCGTCGATCCTGGCGCTTGGCGATGTGATCGGTCGCGTGCAGCTCACGCCGGTTGCGCTGGCAGAAGGCATGGCCGTGGCGCGGCGCCTGTTCAAACCGGAGCAATACCGTCCCGTGGATTACAAGATGATCCCGACCGCGGTATTCAGCTTGCCGAACATCGGCACGGTCGGTCTGACCGAAGAAGAGGCGCGCGAAGCCGGCAATGACGTGGTGATCTACGAAAGCCGTTTCCGCCCGATGAAGTTAACGTTGACCGACTGCCAGGAGCGCACGTTGATGAAACTGGTGGTGGACGCCAGGACCGACAAGGTGCTGGGTTGCCATATGGTCGGGCCGGATGCTGGCGAAATTGTGCAGGGCCTCGCCATCGCCTTGAAGGCGGGTGCTACCAAGCGCGATTTCGACGACACCATTGGTGTGCATCCGACGGCTGCCGAAGAGTTCGTTACGATGCGCTCGCCCGTCGCGGGTTAAGCGTCTTTGTCGACCTGTGATGCGTCTGGCGCGTTCGCAACAACCGCTGCCAGGCGCACACTTTCATCGAGGCTTGCCTGAGTCTTGAACAGTTCGACTTCCAGCGCTTTATTGATCTGCGATTGATCATCGATGCTTTGCTTGAGTGACTGACAATCCAGCAGCGCAACGCGCAGGCGTTCCTGGAGGAGGGTGCGTTCGCTGTCGATACGATTGACCTGCTCCAGCAGTTGGTCCTGTCGGCTATTAGTCTGCTTGAGTTGATCCTGCAGCAGGTTCAACTCTCTCAGCGTGCCGCGGTTTTCAGTAAGTAATCGCTCGTTGTCGCGGTGCAGTTGAGTGATCTCGTCTTGCCGCACCATCGCGCTTTGCTGCGCCTGGCGCAATTCCATTTGAACCTGCTGCACCTGGCTTTCGTGGCGGCTGTGTTCCTGCTCGCGTTGTTCTTTGACGGCGCTGCGGTAATGCTCCAGCGCTTCGCGCGCGTGCAGGTGCTTTTCTTCCAGAGAGCGGATCTGCTCGTCCTTGTCCTGCAAACGCAACTCGAAATCGGCCAGCGCCTGATTCAGGCCGGCGTTGCGGGTTTGCTCGGTCTGTAGCATCGAGCGGGTTTCTTGCAGCGCTTCAGATTCCTGAGTCAGTGCCAGGCTTTGAATTTCGTATTGCTTATGCAATTCAGTGTTGCCTGCGTGCGCCTCGGCCAATTGCACTTCCAGCGCTTTGCGCTGCTGATCGAACTGCTCGCGAGCGTTATCGATAGATTCTTGCGCTTTCTCCTTGAGGCGCTGCGCCAAGCGTGAAACCAAGCCTGCCAGCTCATCATCGATGGGTTCAGTCGGCGTCTCGGTGCGTTCATTGCCGTCGTCCAGCTCCTTCAGATAGCGATGAATCGTGGTTTTCGAACCGGTATTTCCCATTTCGATCCGTACAGCATCAATGCTGGGATTTTCGCCGCGGGCGAGAATCGCCAAACGTGCTGCTTGCACCACTGCCTTATTTACGCCGCCACGAGCCATGAGTTCTCCTACGATTTCGTACTGTGGTACATGCCACTATTGTACGCAGTGTACCATCAATATAATTAAGATATAAAACCTGAATTAATCACACGGGATATACTGGTATTACCCCGTGTGATAAGTCCTGCGGCAACTATTTGAACGCCAAACGGTACGTTTTAGAGAATTGAGCCGATGACCGAGCTGGATCGCTACCTGGAAGCCGCCACCCGCGACAACACCCGCCGCAGCTATCGTGCGGCCGTTGAGCATTTCGAAGTCAGTTGGGGAGGCTTCCTGCCGGCTACTGCCGACAACGTGGCCCGCTATCTGGTGGCCTATGCGGGTGAGTTGTCGATCAACACGCTGAAATTGCGCTTGTCGGCCTTGGCGCAGTGGCATAACAGCCAGGGGTTTCCCGACCCCACCAAGGCGCCCGTGGTGCGTAAGGTCTTCAAAGGCATACGGGCGCTTCACCCTGCGCAGGAGAAGCAGGCTGAGCCGTTGCAATTGCAGCATCTGGAGCAAGTGGTCGCCTGGCTTGAACAGGAAGCGCAGGTCGCCAAATCTCAAAACGATCAGCCGACACTCTTGCGTGCCCGGCGCGACATGGCGTTGATCCTCCTGGGGTTCTGGCGCGGTTTTCGTAGCGATGAGTTGTGCCGCGTACAGATCGAACATGTGCAAGCCAGCGCCGGTTCCGGCATCACCGTGTATCTGCCGCGCAGCAAGAGCGATCGGGAAAACCTTGGCAAAACCTACCAAACCCCGGCGTTGCAGCGCTTGTGCCCGGTGCAGGCCTACATTGCCTGGATAACCGAAGCGGCACTGGTTCGCGGGCCGGTGTTCCGAGGCATCGATCGTTGGGGGCATTTAAGCGAGGAGGGGTTGCACGCCAACAGTGTGATTGCGCTGCTGCGCGAGGCGCTGGAGCGCGCGGGCATCCCGGCCGAGCATTACACCAGCCACTCATTACGACGCGGTTTTGCCAGTTGGGCGCACCAGAGTGGTTGGGACTTGAAGTCACTGATGAGTTATGTGGGCTGGAAGGATATGAAGTCGGCCATGCGCTATGTTGAAGCCAGCCCGTTTCTCGGGATGGCGCGAGTCGTCGAAAAACCTGTACCGCTGTAGATCACGTTTTCTTCTATTAATACTGTCGGCTAATAGCGAAAACAAATCAGCAGCATGAGGTTTGCCAATGAGCCATCCGGGGATCGACTGGGTAGGATTCACCCCATCAACTTTTTAACCCCTGACGGAGAGTCATCGATGCCTATCATCAACAGCCAAGTTAAACCGTTCAAAGCGACCGCCTACAAAAATGGCGACTTCGTACAAGTGTCGGACGCTGACCTGAAAGGCAAGTGGTCTGTCGTTTTCTTCTACCCAGCAGACTTCACCTTCGTATGCCCGACCGAACTGGAAGACCTGGCTGACAACTACGCCGAGTTCAAGAAGCTGGGCGTCGAGATCTACAGCGTTTCTACCGATACCCACTTTGCCCACGCAGCCTGGCACAACACTTCGCCAGCCATCGGCAAAATCCAGTACACCATGATCGGCGACCCGACCCTGACCATCTCCCGCAACTTCGACGTGCTGATCGAAGAAGCCGGTCTGGCTGACCGTGGCACTTTCGTGATCAACCCGGAAGGTCAGATCAAAATCGTTGAACTGAACGATGGCGGTGTTGGCCGTGACGCTTCCGAGCTGCTGCGCAAGATCAAGGCTGCTCAGTACGTTGCTGCTCACCCGGGCGAAGTGTGCCCAGCCAAGTGGAAAGAAGGCGAGGCCACCCTGGCTCCATCGCTGGACCTGGTCGGCAAGATCTAAGTCTGTGAACGCACTGTCAGGGCGGGTTTTCCGCACCTAAGCAAGCTGCAACCGCCCTATAAAACGCCCGGGCGAGATTCGCTCGGGCGTTTTTTTTATGAATGTTCAAAAAGGAAATCGCCCGTATGTTGGACGCCAATCTTAAAGCCCAGTTGAAGTCGTACCTGGAACGGGTCACCCAACCGATCGAGATCGTCGCCTCCCTCGACGACGGTGCGAAATCCCAGGAAATGCTCGAATTGCTGAAAGACGTTGCCAGTCTTTCCGCCCAAATTACCTTGCTCGATAACGGTGACGATGCGCGCAAACCATCGTTCTCGATCAACCGTCCGGGTGCCGATATAAGCTTGCGTTTCGCCGGCATCCCGATGGGCCACGAATTCACTTCGTTAGTGCTGGCGTTGCTGCAAGTCGGCGGCCACCCTTCGAAGGCCAGTGCTGAAGTGATCGAACAGATTCGCTCACTCAAAGGCGAGTTCAGCTTCGAGACTTACTTCTCGCTGTCGTGCCAGAACTGCCCGGATGTCGTTCAGGCGCTAAACCTGATGGCCGTGCTCAATCCGAACGTCCACCACGTCGCCATCGACGGTGCGCTGTTCCAGGCCGAAGTTGATAAGCGCCAGATAATGGCCGTGCCAAGTGTTTACCTGAACGGCGAAGTCTTCGGTCAGGGCCGCATGGGCCTCGAAGAAATCCTCGCCAAAATCGACACCAGCGGCATCGAGCGTCAAGCCGAGAAGATCAGCGCCAAAGAAGCCTTTGACGTGCTGGTTGTCGGCGGTGGCCCGGCCGGCGCCGCGGCAGCAATTTACGCTGCCCGTAAAGGCATTCGCACTGGCGTGGCCGCTGAACGTTTCGGTGGACAGGTGCTCGACACCATGGCTATCGAAAACTTCATCTCCGTGCAGGAAACCGAAGGGCCGAAGCTGGCCAGCGCACTTGAAGAGCACGTCAAACAATACGACGTCGACATCATGAATCTGCAACGGGCGACTGCGCTGATTCCGGCGAAGAACCCAGGCGAGTTGCACGAAGTCCGCTTCGAAAGCGGCGCGACCCTGAAAACCAAGGCGCTGATCCTGGCGACCGGCGCCCGCTGGCGTGAAATGGGGGTGCCGGGCGAGCAGGAATACAAAGCCAAGGGCGTTTGTTTCTGCCCGCATTGCGATGGCCCGCTGTTCAAAGGCAAGCGCGTAGCGGTGATCGGCGGCGGTAACTCTGGCGTTGAGGCGGCGATTGATCTGGCGGGTATCGTCAGTCACGTCACGCTGCTGGAGTTCGACAGCAAACTGCGCGCCGATGCGGTGTTGCAGCGCAAGTTGTTCAGTCTGCCGAACGTGACTGTCATCACCAGCGCGCTGACCAGTGAAGTGAAGGGTGACGGCCAAAAGGTAAGCGGCCTGGTCTACAAGGATCGCGATTCGGGCGAGTTCAACACGATCAGCCTCGAAGGGATCTTTGTGCAGATCGGTCTGCTGCCCAACACCGATTGGCTCAAGGGCACCATCGAGTTGTCGCCGCGCGGCGAGATCATCGTCGATGCTCGCGGTGAAACCTCACTGCCGGGCATATTCGCAGCGGGTGACGTAACCACCGTGCCGTACAAGCAAATCGTGATTGCAGTGGGCGAGGGCGCCAAAGCTTCCCTCAGTGCCTTCGATCACTTGATCCGGAGCTCGGCCCCGGCTTAAGCAGCGCTTAAAACACAAAACCCCATGAGCGATCATGGGGTTTTTTGTGTCTTGCATTTTTTGGCTGGGGGAGCAAGTTCGCTCTCGCCAGGGGATTTGTGCAATGTCTTACATCGGTGCGGGTTGAATAATCTCGACCCAATACGCGTCCGGGTCCTTGATGAATGCCAGGCTTTTCATGCGGCCGTCGCTCAAGCGTTTCTGGAAATCGCAGCCCAAGGCTTCGAAGCGCTCGCACGCGGCACGAATGTCGGGCACGGAAATGCAGATATGGCCAAAACCGCGCGGGTCAGTATTGCCGTTGTGGTAGGCGAAGTCTGCGTCGTTCTCGGTGCCGTGATTGTGGGTCAGTTCGAGAATGCCGGGAATCGATTTCATCCATTCGGTGCGAGCGGCAGCGTCGGCCGGGATCTGATTTTTATCGACCAGCGCCAGAAAATACAGGCTGAACTCGGCTTCCGGGAAGTCGCGTTTTTCCACGAGGGAGAAGCCGAGGATGCGAGTGTAGAAATCCAGGGACTTGGTGATGTCCTTGACGCGCAGCATGGTGTGGTTGAACACGAATTTGTGGGTAGCGCTGTCAGGTTGGGCGGTTACGCCTGGGAAAGTATTCAATTCTTGCAGGCTCATGGGCCCTCCAGTCAATAAGTGGGGCTAACGAATGGCGACAATGATACGCAAGGGCTCTGACATCACCAAACCCAAACCGTCGGCTATTGCCTGACAGGCGGGCGGGCCTCAGACTTTACGGCTCAATTCGCGAGTGCTCATTGCAATGATCCGATTCTGTCAGTCGACCCTTATCCTGATTGGCCTGTTGTCAGGTATCGGCGCCGCTCAAGCGGATGCGCCCGTCATCGCCTGGCCCAACGGCTGGGAAGTCGAAACCATCCCGCTGGATGAGGCTAAACCGGACGTTTCGCGGCAGCGCGCGGTGAAAAACGATGATGGCGGCACGCCGGTGATGGTGATGGAGTTGACCGCGACTCCGGTAGACGCTGGTCACCAGGTGAATCTGCAAGGTGTCTTGCTCGAAATGCGCAAGTCAGTGCAGAAGGACTTCTTTCAAGGGGGCTATCAAACGGTCTGCAACAAAATCCATGCGAGCACCCTGAGTCATCTATCCGCGTTGGAAACTACCTGC
Organism: Pseudomonas sp. NPDC086278; assembly: GCF_050280905.1. Classification (NCBI taxonomy): domain Bacteria; kingdom Pseudomonadati; phylum Pseudomonadota; class Gammaproteobacteria; order Pseudomonadales; family Pseudomonadaceae; genus Pseudomonas; species Pseudomonas sp. NPDC086278. Next base: position 100,675 of record NZ_JBNNWE010000003.1, on the reverse strand, counting down.
ACCATTACTCAGAACGGTCGACACGTGTTGTCGCAAACATTGGTCGCGGCGGTGGACGCTGATAAGGCTTATGTTCTTTCCTACGCTGGGCAGGCGCAGGCTTATAAGGAAAGTCAGGACGAAATAGAGGCTGCTCGTAACAGCCTGAAACTTTAGTTCAAGGTTTTGCCATTCGCGCTTTCCAGCGCTGTTCAAAATCTTTAGATACCCAAATGGATTAAGCAGAAAGTTAGTCGGCAAGTATCACGCACTGACGCCTTCTAATCGCTGCGATGAGCGGGCACTCATAAAAAAGCCCTGCATTGCAGGGCATTTTTTATCACCGCCGGTAGTTAGCCACGCAGCCAGGAATCAACGGTAGCGGCACCATATTGTTCCTTCCAGGCCTTCAGGCCGCGGTGATTGCCACCCTTGGTTTCAATCAGTTCACCGGTGTGTGGGTTGTGATAGACCTTGACCACCCGAGCGCGGCGGGTTTTGGGTGCCGAGGCTTGTTGCAGGCCGGATTTTGCCGGGTTCGGATCGAGAATGGCGATGATGTCACGCAGGCCTTTGCCATAGGTTTTCATCAGCCCCTGGAGCTTCTCTTCGAATTCGATTTCTTTCTTGAGCCCGGCGTCATTCTTCAGTGATTCCAGCTGCTTGAGCTGTTCTTGAAGGGCCTTTTCAGCTGCACGAAATTCAGCGAGTCTGGACAATATCTTTACTCCAATAGTGTGTTTGGCTGATACCAACCGCAAACAAAGCTATAAGCCAAGAGCCTTGAAGCGACTCGGTGATAGTGGCTCACCTGTCAATCTTGCACAGGCATGAAAAATTGTAGTAGTTAATCAGGCAAGAGTAAATGCCGTCTTTTTTCATGTAACCGCAGTAGTGTTTTGATTCAAATGGGTGCGCGGCCGCGTTGCCGGGTCGCTTAAAACCACTAGTTAATGATGACTTAATGCATTAAGGAACTCAGCTCCCGGCATCGGACGTCCGTAAAGATAACCTTGCAGGAAGTTCACACCGTGCGCGGTCAGATAGTCACTTTGCGCTTCAGTTTCCACCCCTTCGGCGACAATGCCCAGATCGAGCTTGGCCGAGAGCTCGATAATGGTGTCGAGGATGTGTCGGGAGAGGGCATCGCCCCCGATCATGGCGACAAAGCTCTGATCGATTTTCAGGAAGTCGACATTGAACTGGCGCAGATAACCAAGACTCGAGTGACCTGTACCGAAGTCATCGATTGCGATCATCACGCCCAATGCGTGCAATTGTTCGAATAGCTGCAGGGTGATCGCGGTCGGCTCGATGAGTTCACGCTCGGTCAGCTCCAGCACCAGATTGATCGCGCCCGGCGCAAACGCCTCAAGAAAGTCCCGGCAGTCTTTGACCAGTTCAAGGTCTTTGCAGTGTCTGGCGGTGATGTTGATGCCGATGTGAAACGGTCCGTCGAACGAGGAGGCAATCGGCGACAACAACTGGGCGGTCTGCTGCATCAGCGAGCGGGTCATCGGCACGATCAATCCGGAGTGCTCGGCAAACGGGATGAACAGGTCCGGACGCACCAAGCCTTCCTTCGGATGATTCCAGCGCATCAACACTTCGGCGCCGGACCATTTTTTATTGGCGCCATGCACCACAGGTTGAAAATACGGAACGAACTCCCGCGCCTCCAGCGCCCGCTGCATTTCATGGCTGGGTGATGACGAGCGTTTTTGCAGGATGTGCCCGATGGTGCCCGATACCATCGCGAAAAAGATCAGCAAACTGAACAGCGGCGGGTACTCGCTGCTCATGTACCGCCAGGTTTCACCCTTGGGGAAACCGGCGGCGACCGTGAAAGCATGATGGGTGGAGGCCAGTCTGGTTTCAGCCACCGGCAAGTCGGGCAGAGCGCCTTCGTGAACCTTGCCGTCGGCGGACAACCAGTTGGGCCCCACTTGCAGCAGCAACAAAGTCTTGCGACCTATCAAGCGCAATACGTTACTCAGGTGATAACCATCGAGGGTCGTCAGCGCACCCTTTTCCCCCTCACTGAGCCGGTACACCAGCAACGCAGTATTGGGCGTCACCGGGTTGCCGTTCATTAGCCACAACTGGCCTTTGGTGTAGTCGCCAGGATTGACTTTCTCCTGATAGTCACCGAACAAAGAACTGCAATAGAGGGTGTTGTCCCACACCAGATTGGTCGAACGCACGAAGGGTCGGCGCGTCACCTGTTCGCGCAACGCCAGCTTGACGTCATCGCACGGCTGGCCAGCCAGTGGCAGCAATTCGCGTGCGGCCAGGGCAGTGTTGTCGAGCATCAGTTCGAATTGGTGCACGGCTTCTTCGGCGGTCAGTTTGGTGCTTTGTTTGAGCGTTCGTTCGGCCTGCATATAAAGGATGACAGCACCCAACAACAGCGGGACCAACCCGCACAGAAGGGTCACGGCAATCCGTTGGGTTCGTTTGTGACGACTTCTGGCGTTCAGTGGCATTCTCGAACCTGTGTCGAAAAGTAGGGCTATCAATGCGGGCAGGTCGATGACGCACCACCCAAAAAGAGTTCGGGTATCGGCCATGATAGTTGGCTGTTGGCGCCTATGCCGCTCAACGGTAGCGGGCAGGCCAGGGGTGTGCAGATCCTGTCGGGATTTTCCTGTAGAACAAACCCCTTGCGCGACCAGTGGAAAAGGGGATTTGATACAGAAGGCGGACAAACCTATTTACGCTGTGTAGAATCCGGTTACGCATACAATAATAATCGTCTTCTGCCAGCAGAAGCCTCGCCCGCAAGAGCCTTGGGTCGACAATGAAGAGTTTCGGGTTTCAATTGATCTACGGTGACTTCCTCGCCCGCAGTGTGCGGGGCATCTCCTGCGCGCCACCCGCCGGCTTCAGCATTCTTAGCAACTAACGTTCTGTTAATTCTAAAAAATGATGAGGCGCCAAAATGGCAGATTTATACGAAAACCCAATGGGCCTGATGGGCTTTGAATTCATCGAGCTCGCTTCGCCGAAGCCGAACACGCTGGAGCCGATCTTCGAGATCATGGGCTTCACCAAAGTCGCGACCCACCGCTCCAAAGACGTGCACCTGTATCGCCAAGGCGCGATCAACCTGATTCTCAACAACGAACCCAACAGCGTCGCTTCCTACTTCGCTGCCGAGCACGGCCCGTCGGTGTGCGGCATGGCATTCCGGGTCAAGGATTCGCAGCTGGCCTACAAGCGTGCGCTGGAAATCGGCGCCCAGCCGATTAACATCGAAACCGGCCCGATGGAATTGAACCTGCCCGCGATCAAAGGTATTGGCGGCGCGCCGCTGTACCTGATCGACCGTTTCGGCGAAGGCAGCTCGATCTACGACATCGATTTTGTGTTCATCGAAGGCGTGGACCGCAACCCGGTCGGCGCCGGTCTGAAAATCATCGACCACCTGACTCACAACGTGTATCGCGGTCGCATGGCCTACTGGGCCAATTTCTACGAGAAGCTGTTCAACTTCCGCGAGATCCGTTACTTCGACATCAAGGGCGAATACACCGGCCTGACCTCCAAGGCGATGACCGCGCCGGACGGCATGATTCGTATCCCGCTGAACGAAGAGTCGTCCAAGGGCGCCGGGCAGATCGAAGAGTTCCTCATGCAGTTCAACGGCGAGGGCATTCAGCACGTTGCCTTCCTCAGCGATGACCTGATCAAGACGTGGGATCACCTGAAAAGCATCGGCATGCGCTTCATGACCGCGCCGCCGGAAACCTACTACGAAATGCTTGAGGGCCGTTTGCCGAACCACGGCGAGCCGGTTGGCGAGTTGCAAGCGCGGGGCATTCTGCTGGACGGTTCGTCCGAATCGGGCGACAAGCGTCTGCTGCTGCAGATCTTCTCGGAAACCCTGATGGGGCCGGTGTTCTTCGAATTCATCCAGCGTAAAGGCGACGATGGCTTCGGCGAAGGCAACTTCAAGGCGCTTTTTGAATCGATCGAGCGTGACCAGGTTCGTCGTGGCGTGCTCACTGCCGAGTAATTCGTTGCACCGCTAAAAACTGTGGGAGCGTCGCTCCCACAGTTGTTTTGTGTGCGGCTTAAGGTCTACGGTGCCGCATCAAATGCTTGAACCCTTCAAACACCAATACCAGCACTGCCAGCCAGATCGGAATGTAGGTCAGCCATTCGCCAGGCTTGATGCTTTCCCCAAGCAGTAACGCCACGCCCAGCAACAACACCGGCTCGACATAACTCAACAAGCCGAAAAGACTGAATGGCAGCAAGCGGCTGGCGATGATGTAGACCACCAGCGCGGACGCGCTGATCACCCCCAGTATCGGGATCAACAGCGACAGCCACGGGTGTTGATCAAACACGCCGAAACCCTGTTCGCCACTCTGCACAAACCAGAACGCCACCGGCAACGTCAATGCCATGTCCAGCCACAAACCGCCAAGGTTGTCCGCGGCCAGACGCTTGCGCACGATGAAATAGGTCGGATAGCCAATGCACACCAATAAGGTCGCCCAGGAAAAACCGCCGACCTGATACACCTCATTCAACACGCCAAGACAGGCCAGCACCACAGCGATTTTTTGCAGATAGGAAAGGCGTTCGCCATAGGCAATCCGTCCGGTCAGGACCATCGTCAGTGGCAACAGGAAATACCCGAGCGACACATCGAGGCTGTAACCGTTGAGCGGCGCCCACATGAATAGCCAGAGCTGCACACCGAGCAGGGCGGAGGAAGCGAGCAGGGCGGCGATCAATTTCGGCTTGGCAATCACGCGCCGAACAATTTCCGCCACACGTTTCCATTCGCCCGAAACCACCATGAACACGGTCATGCAGGGCACCGTCAACAGCATGCGCCAGCCGAAAATTTCCACGCCACTCAGCGGAGTGAGCAACGAAGTGTAGTAATACATGACGGCAAACAGCACCGAGGCCGAAACCGATAAAGCGATACCTTTAGACAAACTGCCCTCGCGAGGTTGAAGGGGAAACGGGGCGCAGAGGATACGTGGTTTTCGTATCAAATATTGTCCGATCGATCAACACAGTCCACCTGTGGGAGCGTGTGTTTGTTCAGTGGGTACGGGGTTTACGGCCCGACACAAAATGGCTCACATCATTAAACCCTGGCGTCGACGAATGCCCCGGCACCACCAGCGAATCAATAAACGCCTCATCCTCAGCGGTAATCTTCACTGCCTGCGCCTTGGTATACGCGTCCCACTGTTCCTCGGTGCGCGGCCCGACAATCGCTGAAGTGACGGCGCCGTTGTTCAGCACCCAGGCAATCGCGAACTCGACAATCCCCACGCCGCGTTCTTGCGTGTACTGCTGAATCTGCTGGGCAATGCGCAACGACTCAACCCGCCATTCGGTTTCCAGAATGCGCTTGTCGGCACGCCCGGCGCGGCTGTTGGCGTCCGGCTTTACGTCCGGCGCATATTTACCGCTGAGCACGCCACGCGCCAACGGGCTGTAAGGCACCACGCCCAGACCATAGTTTTGCGCGGCCGTAATCTGCTCGGTCTCTGCCTGACGGTTGACGATGTTGTACAGCGGCTGACTGATCACCGGCCGGTCAACGCCCAATTGGTCCGCCACCCGGATCACTTCGGCGATGCGCCAGCCACGGTAGTTCGACAATCCCCAATAACGAATCTTGCCCTGACGGATCAGGTCGCCAATCGCCGAGACAGTCACTTCCAGCGGCGTGTTGTGGTCTTCGCGGTGCAGGTAATAGATGTCGAGGTAGTCGGTGCCCAACCGCGTCAGGCTGGCATCGATGCCATTGAAAATGTGCTTGCGGCTCAAACCGCTGCGGTTCGGCACACCGTCCACCGGGCCGAAGCCGACCTTGGTTGCCAGCACCCATTCGTGCCGATTGCCGGCAATCGCTTCGCCGACGATCTCTTCGGAACGACCGCCGGTGTAAACGTCGGCGGTGTCGATGAAGTTGATGCCCTGGTCCCAGGCCTTGTCGATGATCCGCAGGGAGTCTTCGGTGCTGGTCTGTTCGCCGAACATCATGGTGCCCAGGGTCAGCGTAGAGACCTGTAAGCCCGAATGACCCAGCGTGCGATAGCTCATGACGAAATCCTTTTACCGGAGGGAGAAAGCCCCAATCAAATACCAGAACCCCTGCCCGGGGCAATATGAATTATCAGTCAGGGCGGTTGGCCAAGGCGTCAGCCGGTGGAATGTGCGAGCAATGAAAAACGGCCCGAAAAGGGCCGTTTTTTTGTCTGCGCTGAAAGTTACACCCGCAACGTGCGCGTCATGCGCAGCGCCAGCAAACTGCCGCAGACGATCACACCCGCCAGCAGATACAGCGCGGCGTCGGTCGAGCCGGTGCTGTCCTTGACCCAACCCACCAGATACGGGCTCAGGAAACCAGCCATTTGCCCCATGGAGTTGATGAAGGCCAAGCCACCCGCCGCCGCACCCGCGCTCAGCAGTGCCGTCGGCACGGGCCAGAACATTGGCAGGCCGGTGAGGGCACCCATGGTGGCGATGGTCAGGCCGAGAATTGCAATGGCCGGAGTCGTCGCGAAGTTTACGGCAATCAGCAGGCCCACTGCGCCCATCAGCATCGGCACCACCAAGTGCCAGCGGCGTTCTTTGCGCAGGTCGGCCGAGCGACCGACGATCAACATGAACACCGCCGCCAGCAGGTACGGAATCGCACTCAACCAGCCGATCACCAGGTTATCGCTGAAACCCAGGTTTTTGATGATCGACGGCAGCCAGAAGTTAATCGCGTAAACACCGCTCTGGATGCAGAAGTAGATCAAGCCGAAGGCCCAGATCGCCGGGTTCTTGAACACGGCCAGCAACGAGTCGGTGGTGGTTTTCGGTTTGTTGGCCAGGTCTTCTGCCTGATCCGCTTCAAGCACCGAGCGTTCGTGCGCAGTCAGCCACTTGGCGTTGGCGAAGCTGTCGCTCAGCAAGAAGTAGGCGAGGACGCCGAGGATCACGGTCGGAACGCCCTGCAGCAGGAACATCCACTGCCAGCCCGCCAAACCACCTTGGCCGGCGGCGAAGTGGTTGAGGATCCAGCCGGAAAACGGGCTGCCGAGCAGGCCGGACACCGGGATCGCCGACATGAACAGCGCCATGATGCGGCCACGGCGGAAGGTCGGGAACCACTGCGAGAGGTACAGCACCACGCCCGGGAAGAACCCGGCTTCGGCAGCGCCAGTGAACAGGCGCAGGGTGTAGAACCCGGTCGGGGTGGTGACGAACAGCAGGCAGGTCGACAACGTGCCCCAGACGATCATCATCAGCGCGATCCAGCGTCGCGGGCCGAATTTGGTCAGCGCCAGGTTGCTCGGCACGCCGCACAGCACATAGCCGATAAAGAAGATCCCGGCCCCGAGGCCGTATACGGTTTCGCTGAATTTCAGCGCGTCGAGCATCTGCAGTTTGGCAAATCCAACGTTTACCCGGTCGAGGTAGTTGAACAGGTAGCAGATGAAGATGAAGGGGATCAAACGCAGGGTTATGCGCTTGTAGACGGCGTTTTTATCGTCAGCGATGGCCTGGATAGCTGCGGCGCTCTGTGACATGGCGGCTCTCTCTTTATTATGATTTTTGCGATGCAAAGGGTAACGTTGATCGCCCTGAGAGTCTCGGCCACGCTTCGGGTCGTTGTCTTTGTGCTTGAGCACAGGGTTTGCGACCAAGGCCTGTGCGGGTGAACAACCCGTTTCATTCCCGTATTCAAGGACCCCCGTCATGTTTGAACTCGATCACGACCTGGCCCAGGACATCGTCGACCGGGCGATGGCCATTCTGCCGTACAACGTCAACGTGATGGACAGTCAGGGCTTGATCCTCGGCAGTGGCGAACCGGAGCGCATCAACACCCGCCATGAAGGCGCACAACTGGTGTTGGCCAACGGTCGGGTGGTGGAAATCGACGCACAGACAGCCATTCATCTCAAAGGCGTGCAACCGGGGATCAACTTGCCGCTGCTGCTCGATCAGCGCTTGATTGGCGTGCTGGGCATTACCGGCGAGCCCGAGCAATTGCGCACCTACGCCGAGTTGGTGCGGATGACGGCGGAGATGCTCGTGGCCCAGCGTAACCAGCAGGCCGAGCAGCAATGGCGGCGCCAGCGTTGCGATGATTTGCTGGCCTTGCTCCTGAGTGAGGCAGGGGATTCGCCGCGCTTGCTGGACGAAGCACAGCAATTGGGCCTGAAACCGCAGATGACGCGGGTGCCCTACCTGTTTGAGTTGGGCAGCGAACACGGGCCGGGGCAAACGGTGGATGCACTGAGTGCCTGGCTGACGTCGCGTTACCCGGACAGTTGGTGTGTGAGTTCGGCAAAGTCGTCGTTGCTGTGGTGTCGACCGGCATCGCAATCGATCGAAAATGACCGGTTGCTGGAAAAACTCGACGGGCTGGGCTGGAACATTCTGCGCATTGCCGTCGGCGGGCAAGCGGACGGCTTGACCGGGTTACGTCGCTGCTATCGACGGGTAGGCGACTTGCTGGCGTATGGGCGCGATGTGTTGCCCCGTTCGCGCTTGTTGACGCTGACCCGCTATCGGTTGCCGGTGATGCTGTGGCGTCACCGCAACGACGATGCGCTGGATGAACTGCTCAAGCCGCTACGCAAAATGATCGCCAAGGATAGCAACGGCCAATTGCTCGCAACCTTGCGCAGTTGGTGCGAGCACGACGGGCAGAGTCAGGCGTGCGCCGATGCGCTGGGGATTCATCGCAACAGTTTGCGTTATCGGATGGAGCGGATTGCCGAACTGAGCGGGGTTGATCCGTTGCGCTTGGACGGGATGCTGGCGCTGTACCTGGGTGTGCAGCTTCTCCCACAAACCGACTAGGGCGATGGTGATTTCAAAGACGTCGGAACGCCACCCCAAGCAAGCTCGCCCCCACATGGAATGCATATCCCTGAGGGAGCGAGCTTGCTCGCGAAGAGGCCATCCACGCCAACAACACGGCCGTTTTGTGAAAATGAACAATAAACGCCATCCCCGCTTGTGCAGCGGACCGGCGTTATTGTGTGGGGCTACTGGCAGCATGGCGCTTATTGGAACTGGAGAATTCGCATGAAGATCGTCATCGCCCCCGATTCGTTCAAGGACAGCCTCAGCGCCCAAGGTGTTGCCGATGCCATTGCCCGTGGTCTGGCGCACGTCTGGCCAGAGGCTCAATTGGTTAAATGCCCGATGGCCGACGGTGGTGAAGGCACGGTGGAGTCGATTCTGGCCGCGTGCGAAGGCGAACTGCGCCGTACGAATGTTCGTGGGCCGCTTGGCACAGCGGTCGATGCCGCGTGGGGCTGGTTGCCGCACAATCACACGGCGATCATCGAAATGGCCGAGGCCAGTGGTTTGCAATTGGTGCCAACGGGCCAGCGCGATGCGTGCACCAGCAGCACTTTTGGCACCGGCGAATTGATTCGCGCGGCGCTGGATGCAGGGGCGCAACGGGTGATTCTGGCGATTGGCGGCAGCGCCACCAACGATGGCGGCGCCGGGGCGATGCAGGCGTTGGGCGTGAAATTGCTGGACGCCGAGGGGCAAACGCTGGCGCCGGGCGGGCTGGCGTTGGCGCAATTGGCGCTCATCGATCTCAGCAACATCGACCCACGGCTATCCGAAGTGCGCTTCGACATCGCGGCTGACGTGAACAATCCCCTGTGCGGTCCTCACGGTGCCTCAGTGATTTTTGGTCCGCAGAAAGGCGCGTCGCCCGAGCAAGTGCAGCTATTGGATAAGGCGCTTGGGCACTTTGCCGAACGCTGTGTCGCTGTTTTGGGCCACGACGTACAAGACGAACCGGGCAGCGGCGCTGCCGGTGGTTTGGGCTTCGCGGCCAAGGCGTTCCTTGGCGCGCAATTTCAAGCCGGCGTGGAAGTGGTCGCCGAACTGGTCGGTTTGGCCGAAGCCGTGAAGGGCGCTGACCTGGTGATCACCGGGGAAGGCCGATTCGATGCGCAAACCTTGCGCGGCAAGACCCCCTTTGGCGTGGCGCGCATCGCCCGCCAGCACGGCGTGCCGGTGATTGTGATCGCCGGAACCTTGGGCGAGGGTTATCAGGCGTTGTACGAACATGGCATTCATGCCGCATTCGCCTTGGCCAGTGGCCCGATGACCCTTGAGCAGGCGTGCGCCGAGGCGCCGCAGTTACTGCAAGATCGCACCCGTGATATCGCGCGGGTCTGGCGCATGGCCGCTGGCAAAGCCTGATTCAACACCGTGCTGCAGCAACTGCCGCGAAACGTCGGCAGCCGCTGCGGCAGGTTGTGTTTGCGCGTGATGACACTTCGTCGCCCCGTGAAATATTTTTCGACATCCCCCGCAACAAAACTCATCCCCAGCCGATACAGCGGATAAGCGCCAACGAAAGCCAACAACACCGGCGCCATGCTGAATCACGCCTGCCATCGCCCGCGATTCAGCCATCATGGCAAGGATGCTCGCCGCCACACTCCACCGAGTATCGTCCTATGTCCCTGCGTAACCTGAATATCGCGCCCCGAGCTTTCCTGGGTTTTGCCTTCATTGCCTTGCTGGTTATCGTGCTGGGTGTGTTTGCCGTGAACCGGATGTCGATCATCCGCCAGTCCTCCATCGACATGGGCAGCACTCAGTTGCCCAGCGTCAGCTTCCTGGGCAATGTCACCGAAAATATTCTGCGCATGCGCATTCTGTCGTTTCGTATCCTGGTGAACCGCGATCCGGCGAGTTTGCAGGAAGCCGAAACCCGGATTGCCGTGCTGACCGACAAGGCACGCAAGGCTCAGGCCAGCTACGCCGAGTTGCCGGCGGTCCCGGATGAAGCGGCGTTGTACAAGGTGTTCAGCGTGACGCTGGACAACTACATGCAAGCCCAGCGCGAAATGATGGAGCTGTCGCGCCAGAACAAAATCGAAGAGATGCGCACCCTCATCAACACGCGGATCAAGGACGGCACCGACCTGATGGGCGAGCAGCTCAGCAGACTGGTGGCGTACAACGTCGATGGTGCGAAAGCCGCCGGTGTGATCGCTGGAGACAATTACAGCACCGCCGTGAACGGCATCATTGTGGTGTCGGTGGTGGCGGCGCTGTTGACCGTGTTGCTGGCCTGGCTGCTGACTCGCAGTATCGTCACGCCGCTGAACCGCGCCGTGCAGGCCGCTGAAACCATTGCCGGCGGCAACCTGACCAAAGTGATCGAAATCGACGGCAAGGACGAGCCGGCGCGTTTGCTCGGTGCTTTGTCTGTCATGCAGGCCAATCTGCGTAAAACCATCGAGCAGATCGCCGGTTCCGCCACGCAACTGGGTGCCGCTGCTGAAGAACTCAGCACCGTGACCGAGGAAGCGTCTCGCGGCCTGCAACAGCAAAACAATGAAATCGAGCAGGCCGCCACCGCCGTCAACGAAATGACCGCCGCCGTGGAAGAAGTCGCGCGCAACGCGGTGTCGACGTCTGAAGCGTCGAGCGAGTCGACGCAAGCGGCGCGCGAAGGCCGTAACCGCGTGGTGGAAACCGTCGACGCGATCCAGACGATGACCCACGACGTGCAAAACACCTCAGTGCTGATCGAAGGCCTGGCCGCGCAAGGTCGCGATATCGGCAAAGTGCTGGACGTGATCCGCGCCATCGCCGAGCAAACCAACCTGCTGGCGCTCAACGCGGCCATCGAAGCGGCCCGTGCCGGTGAAGCCGGACGTGGTTTTGCCGTCGTGGCCGACGAAGTCCGGGCGTTGGCCCATCGCACCGCCCAGTCGACCCAGGAAATCGAAAAAATGGTCGCCGGCATCCAGAACGGCACCGGCGAAGCGGTTTCGTCGATGCAGCAAAGCAATCAGCGCACCCAAAGCACCCTGGAAATGGCTCGCGCCGCCGGTGTTGCGCTGGAGCAGATTACCCAGTCGATCCACCTGATCAACGAACGCAACCTGGTGATCGCCAGCGCCTCGGAAGAACAAGCCCAGGTGTCTCGTGAAGTCGACCGCAACCTGGTGAATATCCGCGACCTCGCCACCCAGTCCGCCGCCGGAGCCAACCAGACCAGCGCTGCTTCCCATGAACTGTCGAGACTGGCGGTTGATTTGAATGCGATGGTGGCGCGTTTCGTGATTTGAGATAGGGTTGAGGCTAGGAGCTCGCGCGAAAGGAGAGATTCATGCGCTATTCAGCCTTGACCCAACGAATCGCCGGCGAAGGCGCGGCAGCCTGGCAGATTCATGATCGGGCGCTGGAAATGCGCGAGCAGGGCGTCGACGTACTATTGCTGTCCGTCGGCGACCCGGATTTCGACACACCCAAGCCGATTGTCCAGGCCTGCATCGACAGCCTGCTGGCAGGCGAGACGCACTATTCGCATGTGCGCGGTCTGCGCACCTTGCGCAACAGCATCGCCAGCCGTCATCGGCAGCGCAGCGGTCAGGCGGTGGACGCCGAGCATGTGCTCGTGTTGCCCGGCGCGCAATGTGCGGTGTACACGGTGGCGCAATGCCTGCTCGACCCCGGCGACGAGGTGATCATCGCCGAACCGATGTACGTGACCTATGAAGGCGTGTTCGGTGCCTGCGGGGCGAAAGTGGTGCCGGTGGCTGTGCGGCCCGACAATGGCTTTCGGGTCGATCCGGCGGACGTCGCGGCGCTGATCACGCCGAAAACCCGCGCCATTCTGCTTAACAGTCCAAACAATCCATCCGGTGCGAGCCTGTCGTTGAAGATCTGGCAAGCGCTGGCCGCGTTGTGCATACGCCACGATCTGTGGCTGATAAGCGACGAGGTGTACAGCGATCTGCTGTACGAAGGCGAACACATCAGCCCGGCAAGTCTGCCGGGCATGGCGGAACGCACCGCGACCCTCAACAGTTTGTCCAAGTCCCACGCCATGAGCGGTTGGCGCATAGGCTGGGTAATCGGCCCAACGACGCTGGTCGAACACCTTGTGCATTTGTCGTTGTGCATGTTGTTTGGCATTCCGGATTTTGTGCAAAAAGCTGCGCAAGTGGCGCTCGACGAAGACTTGCCGGAAGTGGCACTCATGCGCGAGGAATATCGCCAGCGTCGCGATCTGGTGTGCGCGCGGTTGAGTGGCTGTCCCGGTATTCGGCCGATCCGGCCGGACGGCGGGATGTTCGTGATGGTTGACATACGCCAGACCGGGCTTGGCGCCCAGGGGTTTGCCGAGCGGCTACTGGACGGCTATGGCGTATCGGTGCTGGCCGGGGAGGCATTCGGGCCGAGTGCCGCGGGGCATATCAGGCTCGGGTTGGTGGTGGACCAGGCAAAACTGGTGGATGCGTGTCGGCGGATCGCGCGGTGTGCGGCGGATTTGCTCGAAGCACGACGGGCCTGACGGTTTTGTATCGTTTGTGCGGCCATCGCAAGCAAGCCCGCTCCCACAAGGGATCTACATCGAACACAAATCCCCCTGTGGGAGCGGGCTTGCTCGCGAAGGCTGCGTGCCAGACGCCAGATTCCCTAAGCCTTCCACGCCCCAGCATTCACCAGATTCGCCGGCCGCTTGCCCGCTAACGCCATCAACAGATTGTCCACCGCACACTTCGCCATTGCCTCCCGCGTTTCATGGGTCGCCGAGCCCATGTGCGGCGTCGCCACGACATTGTTCAACTGCATCAATGGCGAATCCTGATTCAGCGGCTCACGCTCGAACACATCCAGCCCGGCCGCACGAATCTGCCCGTCACTCAACGCGTTAATCAGCGCCGCTTCATCCACCACCTTGCCCCGGGAAATATTGATAAAGATCGTTTCCGGGCGCATCAGCGCGAACTGCTCAGCGCCGATCAAACCTTGGGTTTCAGCGGTCAGCGGCAGCGTCAGGCAGACGAAGTCCGCCTCTCGCAACAGCTGCGGCAAGCTGCGGTACTGCGCATTGAAACGCTGTTCCACCGCGGGTTTCGGCGAATGACTGTGATAGATCACCGGCATGCCAAAGCCGAAATGCCCACGCTGCGCCAACGCCTCGCCGATGCGTCCCATGCCGATAATGCCCAGCGTCTTGCCGTGCACATCCGTGCCGAAATGCACGGGACCGATGTTGCGTTTCCACTGGCCGTTGCGAACCATGTTGGCCAGTTCCACCACGCGTCGGGCGGTCGCCATAATCAAGGCAAAACCGGTGTCGGCGGTGGTTTCAGTCAACACGTCGGGGGTATTGCTCAGCAGAATGCGCCGTTCGGTCAGGTAGTCGATGTCGTAGTTGTCGACACCGACCGAGACGCTGGCGATGGCTTGCAGGTTCGGCGCCAGGTCCAGCAGTTGCGCGTCCAGTTTCAGGCTGGCCCCGAGCAAGCCGTGGGCGCGGGGCAGGGCGTCACGCAACTGCGCGAGGCCGTCCGGCTTGAGGTTGTCGATCAGCGTCACATCGGCGTGCTCGTGCAGGCGAGCCATCAGCAGCGGCGAGAGTTTCTTGTACAGCACAACCTGCTTTCTCATTGTCATCGTCTCAACTTCAATTCAAGGGTGAGCAGCCACTGGCTGTTGCAAGGCCGATTTGGCTACGACCCGGTCACTGGCGCCGGGCTTGAGGAAAATCGTCAGCACCACCGAGAGCATCAGCGCACCGCTCATCAGTAAATACGAGGCCCCTGGCGAACCGGTGCTGCTGTTCAGGTAACCGACCAGATAGGAGCCGCCAAACGAACCCAGCGCGCCCATGCTGTTGATCAACGCCATGGCGCCACCCGCCACGTTGGCCGGGAGGATTTCCGGGACAATCGCGAAAAACGGACCGTAAGGCGCATACATGCAGGCGCCGGCGATCACCAACAGCGTGTAGGACCACCAGAAGTGCTCAGCGCCCAAGGCGTAAGAACCGTAGAACGCAATCGAGGCGATCAACAGCGGCGGCCAGACGAAGCGTTTGCGCTTCTGTAATTTGTCCGAGCCCCAGGACACCAGCAACATGCCGACGACGGCCGCCAGATACGGCAGCGCCGAGAGCCAGCCCGCTTCGATCATGTCCATCTGCGCGCCAGCCTTGAGGATCGACGGCAGCCACAGCACAAAGCCGTAGACGCCAATGCTCCAGCAGAAAAACTGCAGTGCGAGGATGATCACTTTCGGCGAGCGAAACGCTTCGGCGTAGTTCTTCACCGCTTTGATACCGACCTGTTCGGCGGCGAGGGCGCTTTCCAGATCCTGCTTCTCTTGATCGGTCAGCCACTTGGCCTGGGCCGGACGATCATCAGCCAGACGCCACCAGATAAACGCCCAAATCACCGCCGGCAAACCTTCGATGATGAACATCCAGCGCCAGCTGAAATGCTGCACCAGATAACCCGATACCACCGACATCCAGAGCATGGTCACGGGGTTGCCGAGGATCAGAAAGGTGTTGGCGCGCGAGCGTTCGGCACGGGTGAACCAGTGGCACAAATACACCAGCATCGCCGGCATCACGGCGGCTTCGACCACGCCGAGCATGAAGCGAATGACGATCAGCCAGTAGGCGTTGGAGACGATCCCGGTCAGTGTCGCCAGGCCGCCCCAAAGGATCAGGCTGACAAAAATCAGCTGCTTCACGCTGTGCTTCTGCGCATAGATCGCGCCCGGCACCTGAAAGAAAAAGTAGCCAAGGAAGAACAGAGCGCCAAGCATCGACGACAGGCCCGGCGTGATCATCAGGTCGGCGGCCATCCCGGAGGCGGCGGCGAAGCCGTAGTTGGCGCGGTCCAGGTACGCCAGGCTGTAGGTGATGAAGACGATGGGCATGATGTACCACCAGCGGCGGGCGGCGAGTGAGGCGGTTTTCATAGTGATGCTCCTGAGCTTGTTGTTTTTGTCGCAGCAGGTAACGGCTAAATCATCAGTGACCGCTATGGCCTCATCGCGAGCAAGCTCGCTCCCACATTGGATCTGTTGCGCGCACAAACTCCTGGTGGCAGTGAGTTGTCTCGAATTCGACTGACATCTCGGCTCGGGTCGGCAACCCTTCCATATCGCCACGGTTCTGCACCGCACGACTGCCAACCCAGTTGGCACGCCGCACAGCGTCGGCCACGCTGTGGTTTTCCAGCAGGGCGCTGATCAGGCCGACCGCAAACCCGTCGCCAGCGCCAACGGTATCGACCACTGTTTGCACTGGCACACCGGCGATAAATCCCTGATCCAGCTGCGTGCGGTAATAGGCACCGTGCGGCCCGAGTTTGATTGCCACCGCTTCCGCGCCCTGATCGAGGTAAAACGCCGCGATGTCGGCCGGGTCTTCAAACCCGGTCAGCAACCGGCCTTCGTTCAACCCTGGCAGCACCCAGTGGGCGAGGGCGGCGAGGCGATTGATCTCGGTGATCATCAACTGTTCGCTGGCCCATAGGCTTGGGCGCAGGTTCGGGTCGAACGACACGCTGCGCCCGGCGTCGCGCAAGCGAGTCATCAGTTCGAATGACATTTCCCGGGCCGAGGCAGACAGCGCCGCCGGAATGCCAGTGGCGTGCAAATGCCGGGCGTTGAGTAACGGCGGCGAAATGGATTGCACGGACAAGTGACTGGCCGCCGAACCACGCCGGAAATATTCGACCACCGGATCGCTGCCATCGTCGGCGCGCGACTTGAGCTGAAATCCGGTCGGGTGCGCAGCGTCGATGGCGACGTTGCTGCAATCCAGGCCTTCTTTGCGCAGCGTGTCGATGACAAATCGCCCGAGAGAATCGGCGCCGACCCGGCTCAACCACGCGACATTGAAACCCAGTCGTGACAAGCCGATCGCAACGTTGCTGTCCGCGCCGGCAATGCGCTTGTGGAATTGGCCGACTGTGGCCAGATCGCCGTTGTGCTCGGCGACAAACATCGCCATGGTTTCGCCGAACGACAGAATATCGATCTCAGACATGAGCGCTCTCCAAACGGGATTGACCGAGGCGGGCGAGGGTGGCCACGTGGTCGGTGGTCAGTTGCACCAGGTCATCGCCTTGCAGCGGATATTCCGCCGCGCGCATTACCCCTTGGGCCATGTGCCGCAGCAGTTGTTCCCAGCGCTGCACGTCGCTGACGGTCGGCGCAATAGCGACGAGTTTGCCGTCGGCCCGGCGTGTCACGGCTTTGCAATGCACATAACCGACATGCCGGCCGAGCAACCGTGCGGCGCTGGCGGCGGACTGGTCTTGCCACTGCCAGTTGCCGATATCGAACGTCATTTTGATCGGCAAATTGTGCTGCTCGACCTCACCGAAGAAGCGTTGGAACGGTTCGATGCGGCCGCCGTGCAAGGTCTGGTCGTTTTCCACCAACAGCTGCACAGGGCTTTGCGCGAGAACCCGGCTCAATGCCTGGAGATCATTGTTGTCGGTGAAGTAGCCCAGGGAGACTTTCAGCCATCTGGCGCCAAACAACTGCGCGCGCTCAAGGGTGGCAGGCAGTTCAGGGTTGGGGTTCGACTGGCCGGCCAGCCACAGTTCCATCGGCGAGGAATAGATGCTTTCAAGCCCATGGGAGTGAGTGGCGTCGGCCAACTGCCGTGGGTTTTCATCGGTCAGCAATTCTTGGCGCCATTCGATGCGTGTGGCGCCAGCGGCGGCCAGTACTTCGATAAAACTGCCTTGGCCGCGTTGGCGGACCAGGTCGGCGCCGTAGCTGGAGAGGCTGATGGCAACGGGTGGTTTATTCATTGTTTTATACCTCTGAAACCGGTTTCATTTTTGTTCAAAAAAAAGCACTGCTTAGGTGATGGGGTGTTTTCCAGGGCGCTTCGCGAGCAAGCCCGCTCCCACAGGGATTCGCGGCCCGCACAAAACCGGTGGGAGCGGGCTTGCCCGCGAAGAGGCCCTGACCTTCACTGCAAATGCCCAACTGTCGAGCCCCGTACAATCAACCGCGCCGAAAAGTCCAGCGTCCGCACCGGCCCGGCATCCCCGCGCAAGCGCTTGAGCAAACACTCGAACGCACTCGCGCCTATCTCGGCGGTCGGCTGCGCAAGCGCAGTAATCCCGCTACCGACCAGCGGATACCAGTCCAGATCATCCAGCGCAATTAGCCCGACATCCTCAAACAGATTGCACTGAAGCTCGCGCAACGAATGGGTGCTGGCCAGCGCCGCAATGCCATTGGCGCAGAACAGCGCTTTCGGTCCACGGCCTGGGGTGTTCAGGAAGTTTTTCAGTTGTGCAGTCAATTCGGTGCCGGTTTCCACCACCGCGCCGGTCAGCGCGGCACGCTGCGCAATCTGCGCCTTGAAACTGCTGACCCGCTCGATGCGTGAACTGGTGCCGTCAAACGGCTCGGTCACCATGAGCACATCGCGATAGCCACGTTCCTGCAAATGGGCGAGGGCCATTTCCACTGCCGCCGGGTTGTCCAGCCCGACCAGATCGCTCTCAAGCTGCTCGACCTTGCGATCGACCAACACCATCGGCATTTCCCGATGCAGTTCGCGCAGTTCCTCACGGTGATGGCCGAGGGTGTTCACGATCAGACCTTCGATGTTGTAAGAGCGCAGCAGTTGCAGGTGCTGACGTTCCTGCTCGTCATCGCGGTCGGTGTTGCACACCACCAGGCTGTAGCCGTGCTGACGGCAGGCGGTTTCCACCCCGTGCATCACGGCAATCGAATAGGGGTTACGGATATCGGCCACCAGCATGCCGATCAGCCGGGTTCGCCCGCGTTTCAGGCCACGGGCCATCTGGTTGGGGCGATAGCCCAACTCGGCGATCGCCTGCTCGATGCGCAGGGCAATGGCATCGGAGAGCAGGGCGCGGTCATCGCCGATGAAGCGCGAGACGCTGGCCTTGGACACGCCTGCGTGCTCGGCGACGTCAAGCATGGTGACGCGGCTGCGCTGGGCGATGGAGAAGTCATTCACGGGATGGACCTTGTTATTGGAAGTATCGTCGGTCATTTCGACGCTGAAACCGGTTTCAGATAACCCGATTAACCGCTTGTTCGTCAAGTTTGCTCGCAGCAATCCACCGCCAGACGGCCGATTAATCCGACAGACGGTTGACGAACCTGTCAGATATGACAGTAGCCAGGTCCAGGGCGCAGGCGCCTAATTTATCCACTACTTTGTCGCTCGCAGCTTGCATGACTGCGCGATCCATCTGGAGAGGATGTGACGATGCCTGAGGCCACGCAAAAGATCATCGCCGCGGCTCTGACAATCGATGGCGTCAGCGACACCGATCCGGACGGGCTAATACCGGCAGATAAATTGCTGACAGGTACCACAGGAAGAATACCGCGCTGGCTGAACTTCCCGGCGCCCCCCGCCCCCGGACAACCCGCCGACTACACGAAACTCTATGTTTACTGGAAACAGAACGGTGTCGACACGCTGATATTCAGTGCGACCTACACACACGTCGACGACAGACCTGAATTCACGTTTCCAATCACACCACAACAAATGAGCGTTAATGGTGTTGCGTATATTTACTACGTGTTGGAAGGCGTTAGCGGTAACGAAGATCCATCGCCAGAAAGAAAGTTGACCGTTGATCATTCCGTCGTGCCAACGTTCGCTGAGCCGCAGTTCCCGGATGCAACGATTTTCGGTTATCTGAACTGCACTTCGGTAAAGCCCGTCTTTGAAGGCGTGAGAGTCAGCATCCGGCCAGAGAATGGTTTTGCTGTGTTGGACGAGTGTGTACTCATCTGGCAGGGTTTTGAAAATTTAAATGGCACCGGGGATGAACTGACCCCACCGCACGAGTTTCGTCGCGTCATCAATCAAGCTGACGTAGATAATGGTTTTATTATGTTAATCCCCTTCGATCCTTATGTAAGACCCATGGTCGACGACGACTCTGCTACTGCGCGATACACCATGTATCGCGCAGGAGTGCGCCTGGGTGTGTCGTTTAAGGGGCTGGTCAAGATAGACCGAACATTGCCGGGTGGAACATTGTGTGGAGGGCCTGCCTGAATAGCTGCGTAACGAATGAAAATGAAGTGTCTGTTTAAATGAAGTGTCAGGGTTTTTGCATTAATCATTTAATAGCGATGGAGACCGCAAGATGACCATTCAACATAAACTCGGCAGAAATGAACGTTTATCCTTACAGGAAGTTGGAAAGCGCTCACGTCTGGCACTGCGAACCTCCGATGTCGGGGTCGGTATTCTATTGGCAGATCCAGAAGTGGTCGGAATAATTGTCGATAATCTGATTCCAATAGCCATCCTGGACCCCGGCCCCTTACTGGTACGTGTCAACACCGGTACGTTTCCTGACCCTCAGGATGGCGATGAATATGAACTGTGGCTGCGCAAAGGACCCGGAGACGGAGGAATTATGGTCGCCGATGATACCTTCGGACCTGTTGCCGGGCGTCCCGCGATCGTTGATATTGAAGTGGTTACAACGTCGTTAGATGACGACGATCTTCCAAAAGCTTCAACGTTGTACGAGATTCAGTTGGCTCTTTATAAAGGCACCAATGGCAACGAAGATCTTTCAGGTTGGGTGCCTATCGAGATTGACCGTTTTGCGCCCGTGCAAGACAAGGATACCGGTTACAGGGGGCAGCCCGACAGAATCGTTTATAGAAACTTACCGTCCCCTCCGATCATTGACGATGATTGGATGAACAATAATCCGACACTCGAGCTCACCATCGGCATTGCTTATGATTTTTATCGACCGGATGACACTGTCAATATTTATATTGACACGGCTTACGGCTCGACGATCGCGCCCGTGTATACCGGTGCCTTGGCATCCAGCACAGTCTCTGTTCCAAACACTGGCCTTCCCACCAATAACGGCCGTTTTTTCATTTGGTACACGTTGACCGATGTAGTGGGCAATGTGAGTGAGCGGTCTTTTTCCCTTTTCTTCGATGTTGCCCGCCAGCCGCCACCAGCACTTAGAGAGATGAATATTCCCAAGGGTATTTTGCCGGACGTCATTGACCTGGAGGACATACAAACTCCCGTTCATGCACACGTCTTGTATACCACCAATGGGCAGCCAACCGACTTGATTAACGCGCATGTTGGCCTCGTGGGTGCCACCTCCCTGAGTTTGGGTACTCAGCCATTAGGGAATCTACCCGGACCGCTTCAATTTCTGATTACCACTAACAGGTTGTTGCAGTTATGGGGTGCATCCACGGCGCAACTGCCGATCGAAGTCAGTTACCGGTTCAATCGGGGAGTTGAGCCGCCTCGCGATTCGGCAGTTACACCGTCGGCTCTTGATTTCTCCTATAGAGGCCCAGTGAATCCGACGTTTCCTGATCTGGAAAATCCCAATATGACCCAAGTCACCGTCTTAGGGGATTCCCGGACTCCCAATCACATTACCGCCGCTGATCGTGGTAAAGAGGTGGAAATTAGCACGCCCATGGTTGAGCTACCCGTTACCTGGACGCCGATTGGCGATGAGACTGTTCGCCTGTGGTACAACGGTGTTGACGTCCATTCGGAGTTGCTGAGCTCTACGCCGACGTTATTGAAGGTCGACGTGCCCGCCAGTGTTATCGATGCTGCCGGACCTGGTACAAAAATCGCCTATTGGTCTGTTGAGGAAACCGGTGGGCGTAACGTCATGAAATCATTACCCACGTCGGTCCTGGTTGATGCTGTTCTCGTCGTATTACCCCAACCCACCGTGCGACTCTTTAACGGGTTTGTATCCTGTCGCTACCTGGAAAGACCCGATTTCCAGTTGCCCGTGACGGTGCCAATTGACGTCGGCAATATGCCAACAGGTACAACAGTGACCGTGCGCTCTGTCGGGACTAGCGATGCGCTCGGTTTGGTGGAAATCCCGGGTACAGAGTTTTCGGCGCCATACACGATTAACGGTTCGGAAACAGGGGGGATCTTTGTACTGAATATCCAGCCGTACCTGACCAAGCTGAAACCTATTCAACCGCCCGCCAGTTCAGGTCTGCCGAACGGATATATAAAAATCTGGTATGAAATCACGATCGGTGGCGTGGTGAATCCATCAACCGAGTTTTTTAATGAAGTTTCACTGCTTAACACCAGTAACAACTATTGCGATGGGAGCCCTGTTAACTAAATAACGAACAGAAGCTCTGGATGTATCTATCGGAGGGGGGCAGTCCCCCTTCCGATTTCTCCGTCTGCCGGGCACCTGTTCCTACTGCACAACAGGATAAATCCTACATACGTGCGGTTGGTTAGGCTGTAGTTTGCCCGAGCTAAAGAAAAGCGACTTGCTCATTTGGTCGGCTTTGTTGTTCCTAAGTACGCGACACATGGGGATTTTTTTTATATGAAGCTCAAAAAACACGGGTGGCAACCAGCGTCGTCTTTAATCTGCCAGGGCACGTCATCTCTTTGTTTTCTGTTTTTATTCTCGGAACTCGCCAGTGCCGGACAATTAGTGGGCACCAGTCAAACCATTAGCAACGGGGCTGCGGTAGAGGCGTGGACACTCACGCAAAACGCAACATTGACCGTTGATGGCGCCCAAACGCTCGGCGTCAGCGCGGCACAATCCACATTGAATGCCAGCGGCGCAACGACACAACAGATTTCAGCCTCCGATGGCTCGGCTGTGACCCTGGTCAATACGACGGTAAACGGTGGGAACGCCCGCGCTGCCCTGGAGTTGATCAACAGCAATGCTGCGATCAGCGGTGGCACTACCATCAGCAGCAATCGACTGGGCTTGCAAGCCGCGCGCAATGTCGCGACGTCCACAGGTTCCACGGTGACCGTGAACGACAGCACCATCACCGGTGTGACCGGTGGCGCACGTGCCACGGCTTTCAGCACCCTGGAGTTCTCCAACTCGACGATTGAAGGCACCGGCACTGGCAGTGTTGGCCTTTCGCTATTGAGTGGCGCAGCAACCGCCAGCAATAACACTCACATTATTGGTGCTCTGAACGGTGCGTCGCTTGGCATTGAGAGTGCCGGCCCTATTGGCAGCCAGCTACAGCTGGACCAATCGAGCGTAGAAGGCAAAAGCGGTTCGGCCATTTTAGTGAATTACGCTGGCGTGGCAGCGCCCGCTACGCAGATCAACGTGCTCAACGGTTCGACATTGACCGGTGGCAACGCTACGGTGCTCGAAGTCAGCGGCGCGAGCGACGTCGTCATGAATGTGGGGCGTAGTGATCTGACAGGAAACGTCGACATTTCGGGCAATAGCACCACCGCGCTCAATTTCACCCAAGGCTCGCTAGTCGGAAATGTGACGGCCGATACCGGCAGCACGGCCACAGTGGCCTTGCAGCAAGGGTCGCAGTTGACCGGCACTCTGAACAATGTCGGTTCGGCCACTATTGATGCCCAGTCACGCTGGAACATGACGGGCAACAGTCAGGTCGGTGACCTGGCGCTCAACGGCGGTACTGTGAAATTGGGTACCGATAACGCCTTTCACCAATTGGACGTCACCAACCTGTCCGGCAATGGCCGGTTTGAATTGAACACCAACTTCGCGACGAACCAGACCGACTTCCTCAACGTCACAGGCACCGCGACGGGCGACCATCAATTGTTGATTGCCAGCAGTGGCAGCGAACCGGCCAGCGGGCAACCTGTCCAGGTGGTCCATACCGCTGCGGGCGATGCCAATTTCTCGCTGAGCAACGCCAACGGCGTGGTTGACCTGGGTGCTTTTTCCTACGGATTGACTCAAGCCGGTACCACTAACGATTGGTTTCTCAACCCGACAGCACAGGGCGTCAGCCCATCCACGCGAGCTGTCACGGCGCTCTTCAACACCGCGCCGACGGTGTGGTACGGCGAACTCACTTCATTGCGCAGCCGCATGGGGGAGTTGCGCTTCAACACGGATAAGTCTGGCGTCTGGTTCCGGGCTTATGGCAACAAGTACAACGTCAATGACGCATTCGGTGACGGCTATCGGCAAACCCAACAAGGTTTCACATTGGGCGCCGATGCACCGCTGCCCTTGGGTGACGGCCAGTGGTTGCTGGGTGTGATGGGCGGCTACAGCACGTCGGACCTGAGTTTGCACGGCGGTACTTCCGGCACGATAAACAGCAGCTACCTGGGTACTTACCTGACCTGGATCGATGATGCCACGGGCTTCTACGTCGACAGTGTGCTCAAGCTCAACCGCTTCCAGAACGACGCCAAAGTCGGGATGAGCGATGGTACACGCGCCAAGGGCGACTACGACAACACCGCCCTCGGTGGTTCGGTAGAGTTCGGCCGTCATATCAAACTGGATGATGGCTATTTCGTCGAACCTTTTACTCAGTGGTCCGCCGTGGTTATTCAAGGCAAGGATTACGACCTGAACAATGGCTTGCAGGCTGATGGCGATCGTACCCGCTCCCTGCTTGGCAAGGTCGGTGGGACGGTTGGTCGCGATATGCAGCTGGGCAATGGCATGCAGGTACAGCCGTATGTTCGAGCGGCATTGGCCCATGAGTTTTCAAAGAACAATGAAGTGAAGGTCAACAATAACGTGTTCAATAATGATCTTTCGGGGTCCAGGGCCGAGTTGGGCGCGGGCCTCGCCATTAACATGTCGAAGAACTGGCAAGCCCATGCGGAGATCGAGTATATGAATGGCAATAACATCGAAATGCCGATAGGCGGCACTATCGGCGTCCAGTTCAAGTGGTAGCAAAGCAACAACGAAATCTGCTTGGGTAGTTGCCAAAAAACCAACGTAAAAAGCCTTGATGTTCAGTCAAGGCTTTTTTTATTCCGGTACTTCAACAGAACACCTAATGCACCTGATGTTTCATCCTTTACCCACCAGCAACGTATCGTAGTGACCCCTGCACAGGTAGGTGTTGCCACTTTGGTCGGCTTTGTCGATATCCGCATTAAACGAGCCAACAAATGTTTTGGTGGTGGAGTTGAACGTGTACTGGATGGTGCCGGTTCTGGCGACCTGTAACGTTGGATTCTGTATATCCGAATAGTCGTTAAAGTGCAGAGAAACCTCATCATCGCTGTCAGTGATTTTTCCGATGACTTTGCCTTCGTCGCTGTCTTTGCAAAAACTGATGGTGAACGTCTTAGTTGCATCGTCTGTTCGGTCTGTCGCTACGATGATCCATACATCACCTCGTCCGGGAGTGTTTCCGCTCTTGAGTTCGGTAAACGTGGCGCTGAAGGATGAACCATCTTCAAGGTTGGCAGTGAAATCTTCTCTTGGGTTTTCGAGTTTCAAAGCTGCGGTGCTCATGAGTAAATCTCCATGATCTTTTGACGGAATGGACCACGTGGCGTTGATATATTTAATGCATGGGGCGCAGTTATATAAGGCTAATAATTACGCGTTGTAAACTGTCAAATATAACAGGTAGGCAGTGCGTAATTTTTATGCTTGAAATACGTCGCTCCGGGCCATTTTGAACAGCCCGGTTTTTGAGTAAGAGCTTTTTTCGATGACTCGAAGGTTAGTTCACGGATCAACCGAACAACCCTGCGGCGATGTTGATCGAGAAGCCAAGTATGGCGGTGTTGAACAGAAAGCCGATCAGCGACTGCGCCAG
The DNA here is from genome assembly GCF_050280905.1 of Pseudomonas sp. NPDC086278. Lineage (NCBI taxonomy): Bacteria > Pseudomonadati > Pseudomonadota > Gammaproteobacteria > Pseudomonadales > Pseudomonadaceae > Pseudomonas > Pseudomonas sp. NPDC086278. The sequence continues at coordinate 75,307 of NZ_JBNNWE010000003.1, read as the reverse complement.
CACAATCTTGCGCATGTCCCGGGTCGCCACGCCAACATCCGCGGTCTGAACCGCCACGCCGATGGTGAAGGAGAAATACAGAAAATCCCAATAGTTAGGGGTTTCCAGCCCTTCGGCAAAACGCAGCGCCAGGCCCTTGCCGCTCCATGTGTAGAACAGCCGGGCGTAATGCACGCTGAAAATCACGCCGATCAATAGCCATGAACCGATGATGGTCAGCGCGGTGAAACCGTAATGCAGCAGCTTGCCACTGGTTTCCAGGTCTTTGCTGCCGGCCAGTTCAAAGGTGATGGTGGCCAGGCTGGCAATCGCGGCAATGCACACCACAAAGAGCACCAGCCCGGCATTTTCGTCTTCGATTTCGGCAATCCGTTTCACGTCCGGGGCTTTGGCCCGTGTGGCGAGCCACACCATCAGGATCAGGTAGGTCCAGACGCCGGCATTCCAGCCGATGAGGATTTTGCTGATTATCGAATCGGCCGGGGCCAGAATGCCCGCCGCGACGCCGAGGGTGGTGGCGGCGGACAGGCGAGGGTGGGTACGGGCGAGGAAGGGCATGTGAGCTCGATGGGCCAAAGTATGCAAACACCTTAGCCCAGTGACGTCGATTGTGACCACAACCCAGAAATCAACCAGAGCGAAAGGTGGGAGCGGGGCGGCGGCGGTCTAATCTTCTTTATGGCGTTTGCGCACGAGTTTCATCACCACCACAAAAAACACTGGCACAAACACCACCGCCAATGTCGCCGTGATCATCCCGCCAATCACCCCGGTACCGATCGCCTGCTGACTGGCCGAACTGGCGCCCGTGGCAATTGCCAACGGCACCACGCCGAGGATGAACGCCAGTGACGTCATCACAATCGGTCGCAACCGCAGGCGCGCGGCTTGCAGCGTGGCATCGATCAGGTCGTGGCCTTCGTCATACAAGGTCTTGGCAAACTCGATAATCAGAATCGCGTTCTTCGCCGACAGGCCAATGATGGTGATCAGTCCGACTTTGAAAAACACATCGTTGGGCATCCCGCGCAAAGTGACGGCCAGTACCGCACCGAGCACACCGAGCGGCACCACCAGCAACACCGACGTCGGAATCGACCAGCTTTCATACAGCGCGGCCAGACAGAGGAACACGATCAGCAGCGACAGACCGAGCAGGATCGGTGCCTGACTGCCGGACAAGCGTTCCTGCAATGACAACCCGGTCCATTCCTGACCTAACCCTGGCGGCCCCATCGCCACCAACCGTTCGATCTCCGCCATCGCCTCGCCGGTGCTGTGACCCGGCGACGGTTCGCCGGAAATCGCAATCGCCGGATAGCCGTTGTAGCGCGTCAACTGCGCGGGCCCCTGGGTCCATTTCGCCTGAACGAAGGCCGACAACGGCACCATTTTCCCGCTGCTGTTGCGCACGTGGATTGTCAGCAGGTCGGCGACCTGACTGCGCTGGTCGCCTTCGGCCTGGACCACCACCCGCTGCATCCGCCCCTGATTGGGGAAGTCGTTGATGTAGGCCGAGCCGACCGCAGTGGACAGCACGTTGCCAATGTCGGCGAAGGACACGCCCAGCGCGTTGGCCTGCTTGCGGTCGACCTCCAGTTGCACTTGCGGGGCTTCGGCCAGCGCGCTTTCACGCACGTTCATCAGGATCGGGCTTTTCTCGGCGGCGGCAAGCAATTCGCTACGGGCCTTCATCAGCGTGGCATGGCCCAGCCCGCCACGGTCTTGCAAGCGGAACTCGAAACCGCTGGACGTGCCAAGACCGTCAACCGGTGGCGGCAAAACCGCGAAGGCCACAGCGTCCTTGATCTGGCTCAGCGCAATATTGGCGCGATCGGCGATGGAACTCGCCGAGGCGTCGCTACCGCGCTCGGACCAGTCCTTCAGCGTGGTAAACGCGAGTGCGGCGTTTTGCCCGCTGCCCGAGAAACTGAAGCCGAGAATCACCGTGCTGTCGCCGACACCGGGTTCCGTCGCGTTATGGGCTTCGATCTGCTCCACGACCTGCACCGTACGGTTTTTGCTCGCCCCCGGTGGCAGTTGAATATCGGTGATGGTGTAACCCTGATCTTCGGTCGGTAGAAACGAGGAGGGCAGTCGACTGAAGCACACGCCCAGGCCGATCAGCAGCACACCGTAGATCAACAGGTAACGACCGCTGCGCTTCAGCGCATAGGCGACCCAGCCTTGATAACGCTCGGTCAATCGTTCGAAAACGCGGTTGAACCAGCCGAAGATCCCGGTCTTTTCATGATGCTCGCCCTTGGCAATCGGCTTGAGCAACGTCGCGCACAGCGCTGGGGTCAGGGTCAACGCCAGAAACGCCGAGAACAGAATCGAGGTCGCCATCGACAGCGAGAACTGTCGGTAAATCACCCCGACGGACCCTTGCATGAACGCCATCGGGATAAACACTGCCACCAGCACCAGGGTGATACCGATGATTGCCCCGGTGATCTGCTTCATTGCCTTGCGCGTCGCTTCCTTGGGCGACAGCCCCTCAGTGACCATGATTCGCTCGACGTTCTCCACCACCACAATGGCGTCGTCCACCAGAATGCCGATGGCCAGCACCATGCCGAACATGGTCAGCACGTTGATCGAAAACCCCAGCGCGAGCATGGTCGCGAAGGTGCCCATCAGCGCCACCGGCACCACCAGCGTCGGGATCAGCGTGTAGCGGATGTTCTGCAGGAACAGGAACATCACCGCAAACACCAGCAGCATCGCCTCGCCAAGGGTGTAGACCACTTTGGTAATCGAGACTTTGACGAAAGGCGAGGTGTCGTAAGGAATCTTGTATTCGACGCCCACGGGGAAGTAGCGCGCCAGTTCGTCCATCTTCGCCCGCACCAGCGTGGCGGTGCTCAAGGCATTGGCGCCGGGCGCCAATTGCACGCTGACGGCGGTCGAAGGTTTGCCGTTCAGACGAGTGCCGAACTGGTATTCCTGACTGCCGATTTCGACCCGCGCGACGTCCTTGATCCGCACCGTCGAGCCGTCGGGATTGGCTTTCAACACGATGTCGGCGAATTCTTCCGGCGTCGACAGCTGGCCCTTGACCAGAATGGTCGCGGTGATTTCCTGCGTGGTGCGCGTTGGCAAATCGCCGATGCTGCCAGCGGACACCTGAGCGTTTTGCGCGACGATGGCGGCGTTGACGTCCGCCGGGGTCAGGTTGAAACCCACGAGTTTGCGAGGGTCGATCCAAATCCGCATCGCCCGCTCGGCGCCGTACAACTGGGCTTTGCCGACGCCGTCCAGGCGCTTGATTTCGTTCATCACGTTGCGCGCCAGGTAATCGCTGAGCGCGACGTCGTCGAGCTTGCCATCACTGGAGGTGAGGGTGATCAGCAGCAGGAAACCGGCGGAGACTTTCTCTACCTGCAAGCCTTGTTGGTTGACCGCTTGCGGCAGGCGCGATTCCACGACTTTCAGGCGGTTCTGCACATCGACCTGAGCCATTTCCGGGTTGGTGCCCGGTTGAAAGGTGGCCTTGATGGTGGCGCTGCCGAGGCTGCTCTGCGATTCGAAATACAACAGGTGATCGGCGCCGTTGAGCTCTTCCTCGATCAGGCTGACCACGCTTTCGTCCACGGTCTGCGCCGACGCGCCGGGGTACACGGCATAGATTTCGATCTGCGGCGGCGCGACGTCGGGGTACTGCGCCACCGGCAACTGCGGAATGGCCAGGGCACCGGCCAGCAGGATAAACAGGGCGACCACCCAGGCGAACACCGGGCGATCGATAAAGAACTGCGGCATAAAAAAGCGTCCTGCTTACTGACCAGAAACCTGGGCAAGTGGAAGAGGGGAGTTGTCGACCTGGACTTTATCGCCGGGTTTGGCGTGTTGCAGGCCTTCAGTGACGATGCGGTCGCCGGGCTTGAGCCCACCGGTGACGATCCAGCGATCGTTCTGCACCGCGCCCAGTTCCACGGTTTGTTGACCGACCCGCTGCTCCGCATCCAGCACCAACACCTGGGCAATGCCGGCACTGTCACGCTGGACGGCCCGTTGCGGCACGCTGATGCCTTGCTGATTCACCCCTTGCTCCACGCGCACGCGCACGAAGCTGCCGGGTAACAAATCCAGGTCCGGGTTGGGAAATTCGCTGCGCAGGATGATCTGCCCGGTACTTGGGTCGACGGTGATGTCGGTGAACAGCAACTTGCCCGGCAATGGATACAAGCTGCCGTCGTCTTGGATCAATGTGGCTTTGGCCTGGCCCTGGCCCACTTCCTGTAACTGCCCGGAGCGGAACGCGCGGCGCAAGTCGTTGAGTTCGCGGGTCGATTGGGTCAGGTCGGCGTGGATCGGGTTCAACTGCTGGATCAGTGCCAGCGGCGTGGTTTCGTTTTGCCCGACCAGTGCGCCTTCAGTGACTAATGCGCGACCGATGCGCCCGGAAATCGGCGCGGTGACGGTGGCGTAGCCAAGGTTCAGTTTGGCCCGCTCCACGGCGGCCTTGTTGGCGGCAACGTCGGCGGCGGTTTGTCGGGCGCTGGCCCGCGCATTGTCGTAATCCTGGCCGCTGATGGCGTTGCCTTCGATCAGTTGGGCGTACCGCTGCTCTTGCAGTCTGGCCTGGAAAGCATTGGCCTCGGCTTTGCGCAGCGACGCTTCGGCGCTGTCCAGGTCCGCCTTGAACGGTGCCGGGTCAATGCGAAACAGGACGTCGCCCTTTTTCACGTCGCTGCCTTCGTGGAAGGCCCGCTGCAAGACCACGCCAGCAACACGGGCGCGGACTTCGGCGATGCGCGGCGCGGCAATCCGCCCGCTCAGCTCGCTGCTGATCGACAGGGGGCGGGCTTCGATGGTTTCGATCCGCACGGTCGCCAGCGGCGCCTGTTCTTCAGCGTTCGAGGACTTGTCACAAGCGCTCAGCGTCAGCGCCAGTGCCAGCAGGCTGAGCTTGGCAAGCAGGTTCTTTGACATGTAACTACCCCAATAATGACTGCCCGCATATTACGGGGAGCCGCCGAGGGTAGCGGTGAAGCTTTGTTGGTGCTGTGTGAAATTGTGTAAGGGTTTTACTCCGGCGGGCGTGAGGGCGTATATCCTTCGCAGCTTGATTGCTTTTGCGAAGCCGGGACCGCCTTCGCGAGCAAGCCCGCTCCCACAGTTATCTGCAGGTGTTCACATAATTTGTGCGCACGATAGATCTAATGTGGGAGCGGGCTTACTCGCGAAGAGGCCGGCCCGGTCGCCACCGAACTCCCTGGAAACACCCATGCCCAACATCCTCCTGGTCGAAGACGACACCGCGCTCTCCGAACTGATCGCCAGTTACCTGGAACGCAACGGCTATAGCGTCAGCGTGATCAGCCGTGGCGATCACGTGCGCGAACGGGCGCGGGTCAATCCGCCGGACCTGGTGATCCTCGACCTGATGCTGCCGGGCCTCGACGGCCTGCAAGTCTGCCGCTTGCTGCGCACCGATTCGGCGACGCTGCCGATCCTGATGCTCACCGCCCGCGATGACAGCCACGATCAGGTGCTGGGCCTGGAAATGGGCGCCGACGACTACGTCACCAAGCCGTGCGAGCCCCGGGTGTTGCTGGCCCGGGTGCGAACGTTGCTGCGCCGCAGCAGCCTCAGCGAGCCGCAAGCCGCGAACGACCGCATTCTGATGGGCAACTTGTGCATCGACCTGTCCGAGCGCACCGTCACCTGGCGCGAACAACTGGTCGAGTTGTCCAGCGGTGAATACAACCTGCTGGTGGTGCTGGCCCGACACGCTGGCGAAGTACTGAGCCGGGATCAAATCCTGCAACGTCTGCGCGGCATCGAATTCAATGGCACCGACCGTTCGGTGGATGTGGCGATTTCCAAACTGCGACGCAAGTTCGACGACCACGCCGGCGAGGCGCGCAAGATCAAAACCGTGTGGGGCAAGGGCTATCTGTTCAGCCGTTCCGAGTGGGAATGCTGAGGCCATGTTCAGGATTCTGTTTCGCCTGTACCTGGTGACCATCGTCTCGTTCAGCGCGGCGATTTACCTGGTGCCGGACCTGGTGATCAAGGTGTTCCATGAGCGCTTTGTCACTTACAACCTCGATTATTCGCGGGGGCTGCAAACCCTCATCGTCAAACAGTTTCACGCCGTACCCCCAGCGCAATGGCCAGCGTTGGCGGTCGAGATGGGCAAGGATTTCGAACCGCTGCAGATCGTCCTGAGCGGCAACGACGATCCTGGCTTCACCGCCCTTGAGCGCGAGCGCCTGCAACGCGGCGAAAACGTGGTGCGCATCGGCGACTGGGGCTGGCGCACCCTGGCCGTGGCGCCGCTGGACGGGCAGACCGTGGTGCAAATGGTCGTGCCGCCGGACCCGATGGACGTCAGCCTGTTGTACTGGAGCATCAACGTGCTGATCGGCGCGACCATGCTCGCCTGCCTGTTGCTGTGGTTGCGCCCGCACTGGCGCGATCTGGAACGCCTCAAAGGGGCTGCCGAACGTTTCGGCAAGGGTCACTTGAGTGAGCGCACGCAGATTTCCCGACACTCCAACATCGGCAGCCTGGCCAATGTGTTCGACACCATGGCCGGCGACATCGAAAGCCTGCTCAACCAGCAACGCGACCTGCTCAACGCCGTCTCTCACGAATTGCGCACACCGCTGACACGCCTGGATTTCGGGCTCGCCCTGGCGCTGTCCGACGACTTGCCGGCCGCCAGCCGCGAGCGCCTGCAAGGGTTGGTCGCGCATATTCGGGAACTGGACGAATTGGTGCTGGAGTTGCTGTCGTACAGCCGACTGCAAAATCCGGCGCGCGTACCGGAGCGGGTGCAAGTCTCGCTCGACGAATTTATCGACAGCATTCTGGGCAGCGTCGACGAAGAACTGGAGTCGCCGGACATCGTCATCGACGTGTTGCTGCACGGGCAACTTGAACGCTTCACCCTCGACCCCCGGTTGACGGCCCGGGCCATTCAGAACCTGTTGCGCAACGCCATGCGCTACTGCGAAAAGCGCATCCAGATTGGCGTGCAGGTGTGTCCGAAAGGCTGCGAGATCTGCGTCGATGACGACGGCATCGGCATCCCGGAGTTCGAGCGAGAACGGGTCTTTGAACCGTTTTATCGGCTGGACCGCAGCCGCGATCGGGCGACTGGCGGGTTTGGCCTGGGGCTGGCCATCAGCCGCCGGGCGCTGGAGGCGCAGGGCGGAACCCTCACGGTCGAGCCATCACCGCTCGGTGGCGCACGTTTCCGCTTGTGGCTGCCGGCGCAAGCCTGATGCGGCTATGGCGTCATGCACTCAGCCGGCTGCGCAGCAATTTGGCCATTTCGTCCAGTTCCGCCGCCGGGTTATGCCCGATCAGCATCCACGCATGCTCCATGTCCGCCCAGTAGACGACGTTCATCTCGTGCCGCTTCTCATGGGCGAAATGACGGCTGCCGCTGTTGGAGCGGGTCGCGCACAAGGCAATCGGGCCGTGGGCCGGGTCCAGATAGGTAATCTGGGCGATGGGCACGCCGTCGTACTCAAGGATTTGTGCGCGCTTGAGTTCGGAGCGCGGTAACGCCAGTTTCGCCAGCGACAGGTTCAGGCCCAGACGCGCGTCGATGGTTTGCAACTGCGCTCGCTGCGAGGCTTCGTCGCCCGCCAGATGCTCCAGGGTTTGCGGCACGTAAAGCGACATATAGTCGGCCACCAGCCCACGCCAGTTTTCCTTTTGCTGACTGCTTTGCCAGCCAAGGAACAGTCGATCCGCCAGCACGCCACTCACCACCAGGCCCGCCGCAGCCGCGAGGAACCAGCGGCGACTCAGGGCCGGGCGCTCAGGCGGCGGCAAGGTATCGAGCATCGATTGCAGGCGATGCACCGGAGCCTGTTGCCCCAGCTCGTCATAGGCGGCCGTGAACGGCAGGCTGCTGCGGGCCAGCCATTGCAGGCGCAGGTTAAGCGCCGAGTCATCGGCAATGGCCGCGTCGATGTGCGAGCGCTGGTCGACGTCGAGCTGGTCGTCGAGGTAAGCCACCAGTTGCTCATCGGAGGGTGGCGCGCGGTCGTTCATCGACGTTCTCCCGTGGAAGGGTTGGGGACCGCCTGCAACGGCGGGTATTCGGCCAGCTTGACGCGGGCGGCGGCGAGGCGGCTCATGACCGTGCCGATGGGGATTTGCAGCACGTCAGCGACTTCGCGGTACGACAGGCCTTCGACATACGCCAGGTACACCGTCTCGCGCTGAGCCTCGGGCAGGGCGTCGACGCGCCGGATCACCTGGGCGGCCAGCACGTGGGTTTGCGCCGCGGATTCTCCGTCAAACGACAACTGACTGTCGGCATCGACCACGCCCTGGCCCTGACGCACCCGCCGGGCGCGCACTTCGTTGAGCCAGATCGAATGCAAAATGCTCAACAGCCAGCGATCCATGCGCGTGCCAGGGATAAATTGGCCTGCACGCTCGAGCGCGCGCACGCAGGTGGCCTGCACCAGGTCTTCGGCGACATGCCGTTGCCGCGACAGCACCAGGCCATAGCGCCACAAACGCGCTAAATGCTGGCCCAACTCTGTGCGTATTGCCTGATCGCTGGCGATAGCGACCTCCGTCTGCTCGGTGTGTCAGGTTTTCGATGAGTCGTTGATGGCTTCGGCCAGGTCCTGGTATTCCTCGCAGGTGTTGCCGCAGATCGATTTGATCTCCTGCAATTGCTCTTGCGCCAGGTCCAGGCGTCCCTTGATCACATACGCTTCACCGAGGTATTCGCGAACTTGCGCGTACTGCGGATCCAGTTTGACCGATTGCAGGTAATAGCCGATGCCTTCATCGGTGCGCCCCAGTTTACGCGTGGCGTAACCGCGATAGTTGAGTGCCTTGGCGGTGTTGGGATTTTTCAGGGTGTCGAGCAGCGCCAAGGCTTCCTCATAACGTCCATCCTTGGCCAGGCGATAGGCGTAATCGGTGCGGTCGGCATCCGGCACCAGGCTGCTGGTCTGCATCACGCATTTCTGCGATTTGGTGTCGAAGACCTGGCCTTTGGGGCAGTTGGGTTTGGCCGGGGCGTCATCTTCGCCATTGGCCATGGCCAGCGAACCGGACAAGGCGACAGCGAGCAGCAGCGGGGCGGTGAGCACAGCAAATCGGATCGTCATGAGCAAAGCTCCACAGGTCATTTCGTTTCAGTTTGAACCACGCCCCGGCAGCATCCGGCGCAAGGTGTCATCGCGCAGGCCGTAATGGTGAACCAGCGCCATCACCGCGTGTAGCCCGGCCAGAATCACGATGGCCCAAGCCACTTGTTCGTGCAGACCGCCGAACACCGACTTCATGCTTTTATCGAACGTCAGCAAGGTTGGGACATCGAACAGGCCGAAAAAGTTGAAAGGTTCTGCCTGCGCCCAGCGAAACAGAAAGCCCAGCACAATCTGGCTCAGCAGCAGGGCATAAAGCGCCCAATGCGCGGTTTTCGCGGCAAGGTTCATCACCCCGGAATTGGCCGCTGGCAAGCGGCGGCCATGGGTCAGGCGCCAAAACAGGCGGCCGACGACCAACACCGCTAGCAGGATGCCGCAAGAGATGTGCAGCGCCTGCAATTCCTTGCGCAGTGGCGTGCCTTTGGCCAGTCGTTCCCAGATCTGGGCGCTGGCGAACATGCCGATCACCAGCAGGGCGGTCAGCCAGTGCAGGCTCATCGTCAGGCGGTCGTAACGGGGCGGCGAAGTCAGGTTCAGTGGGTTCACGGGCAATCCTCAAGGGGCGTTGTGGAAAGAACACCGCAGCGTGAACAATTATTCATTTCTTTGTGGCGATATCTGCGCCGACAGCGCAAACCGAAACGCTATGCTCCTTGGCATTCGTTGTCCATCGGGAGAACTGCCATGAAAGATCAGGTCCATCACTCGGCGGCGGCCGGCTTCAAAACCGGCGCCGACAGCTATGTCAAAGGTCGCCCGGACTATCCGCCGCCAGTGGCCGACTGGCTGACGGGCACCCTTGGCTTGAACGCGGACAAAACCGTGATCGACCTCGGCGCCGGCACCGGCAAATTCACCGGGCGGCTGGTGGCGACCGGGGCGCAGGTGATTGCCGTAGAACCGGTGGCGCAGATGCTGGAGAAATTGTCGCTGGCGTATCCAGACGTGTTGGCGGTCAGCGGCACGGCGGCCGATCTGCCGTTGCCGGACGCTTCGGTGGATGTGGTGCTTTGCGCCCAGGCGTTTCACTGGTTTGCCAGCACCGAAGCGCTGACCGAAATCGCCCGCGTATTGAAGCCCGGCGGCAAATTGGGGCTGGTGTGGAACCTGCGCGACGCCAAGGTCAGTTGGATGCCGAAACTCGATGCGATCATCAGCGCCCTGGAAGGTGACACGCCGCGCTATTACACCGGTGCCTGGCGGCGGGCGTTTCCGCATGAGAAGTTCGGGCCGTTGCAGGCGCAGCATTTCAGCCATGCGCATACCGGGTCGCCGGAAGATGTGATTTTCAATCGGGTGCGCTCCATCAGTTTTATTGCGGCATTGCCTGAGGCGCAGCGAGCGAAGGTGGATGAGCAGTTGCGCATGTTGATTGCCGGGGAGCCGGAGTTACGTGGCAAAGATCGGCTGACGGTGCCTTATGAGACGGTGGCGTTTGTCGCGGTGAAGGGCAGTTGATCGGCGGTGCGGCCTTCGCGGGCATTGCAGTCACCACACACCTCTGACCAGTCCGGCTTTTGGCCGAACCACTGCCTTACTCCCTCCGTCGCTGCCTTGTTATAGTCCGGCCCTCATTTTCTGCCCGGTAAAAGGATCACTGCCATGTCTCAGTACACCGCGTTCACCGTCGAACTCGCCGACAACATCGCCCATGTGCAGATCAATCGCCCGGAAAAGATCAATTCGATGAACGCCGCGTTCTGGAGCGAGATCATCGAGATTTTCCAGTGGATCGACGACACCGACGAAGCGCGGGTCGTGGTCCTCAGCGGCGCCGGCAAACATTTTTCCTCCGGCATCGACCTGATGATGCTGGCTGGCGTGGCCAATGAACTGGGCAAGGACGTCGGGCGCAACGCGCGCTTGCTGCGCCGCAAGATCCTCGCCCTGCAAGCGTCGTTCAATGCTGTCGATAATTGCCGCAAGCCAGTGCTGGCGGCGATTCAGGGTTATTGCCTGGGTGGCGCCATCGACCTGATCGCCGCGTGCGACATGCGCTACGCCGCTGAAGACGCGCAATTCTCGATCAAGGAAATCGACATCGGCATGGCCGCTGACGTCGGTACCCTGCAACGCTTGCCGCGGATCATCGGTGACGGCATGCTGCGCGAACTGGCTTACACTGGTCGCACCTTTGGCGCCGAAGAGGCGCGCAGCATCGGCCTGGTCAATCGCGTTTACAGCGACACCGCGAGCCTGCTGGATGGCGTGCTGGGCATCGCCCGCGAGATCGCCGGCAAGTCGCCGATTGCGGTCACCGGCACCAAGGAAATGATCAGCTACATGCGCGACCATCGCATTGACGACGGCCTCGAATACGTCGCCACCTGGAACGCCGCCATGCTGCAATCCACTGATTTGCGCGTGGCCATGGCCGCCCACATGAGCAAACAGAAACCCGAATTTCTGGACTGATTAACCATGACTTCACGCTGGACCACCGCAGTACTGGACACCGACACACCCGGCGGCTGGGCCGTGGCGCGCAGCCCCGAAGGCTTTCTGTTCGATGACAACGGCGCGCTGTTCCCCCGGGAATGGCTCAAGCGCCAGGATTTGTCGATTCTCGCTGAACATGGCATCGGTCACCTCGACGGCGAGCCGGTGTACCTGCTGGAGTTGCGCAGTCACAGCGAAGTGCCGGGTTGCAACTGGAAAGGTCTGCGGGCGTTCATGCTCGACGGTGATCACACGGTGTACAAAGTGCTCGGCTACGCTGCGCAAATCGGTACCTGGTACCGCGAGCACCGTTTCTGCGGCAACTGCGGTCAACCCGCGCAACAGGTGCCGCGCGAGCGCGCGATGCACTGTCAGTCGTGCGACTTGCGCTATTACCCGCGCATTTCGCCGAGCATGATCGTGCTGGTCACCCGTGGCGATGAAGTGCTGCTGGCGCGCTCACCGCGTTTTGTCAGCGGGGTCTACAGCACGCTGGCAGGGTTTGCCGAGCCGGGCGAATCGGCCGAAGAGTGCCTGATTCGCGAGGTGCGTGAAGAAGTGCAGATCGAGGTCCAGAACATCCAGTACCTGGGCAGCCAGTGCTGGCCGTTTCCGCACTCGATGATGCTCGGCTTTCATGCCGAATACGCCGGTGGCGAGATTGTCTGTCAGGAAGACGAGATCGAAGACGCCCAGTGGTTCAACGTGCACGCGCTGCCGCCGTTGCCGGCGTCACGCTCGATTGCCCGGTACCTGATCGACGTCTACGTGGCGCGGCGTCTAGGCCACGCTGAACCAGTGCTGCCAGGCTAGGCGCACGGTCAACCCGAGCACCACGGTGATGAACACCGGACGAATGAATTTGGCTCCGCCGCTGATGGCGGAGCGGGCGCCGAAAAACGCGCCGACCATCACCGACAGGCCCATGCTCAGGCCGATAACCCAGTCCACTTGCCCCGAAAATACGAACACCGACAGCGCCGCAATGTTGCTGACGAAGTTCATGCTGCGCGCCACGCCGCTGGCCTTCACCAGATCGATCGGGTACATGAGCAGGCTGCTCACGGTCCAGAACGCCCCGGTGCCGGGCCCCGCAACACCGTCGTAGAAGCCCAGGCTGAAACCCTGGGTCGATTGCCACTTTTTCCTGATCGGCGCGTTGCTGTCCAGCGGCGCCTTGGGCGTGCCGCCGAACAACAGGTACAGGCCGCAGGCGAAGACGATCACTGGCAGCATCTTGTTCAGCCATTCCGCCGGCAAGAAATGCGCGACGACGGCACCGGTGAGCGCGCCGATCAGCGTGCCGACGATGGCGTGCACCCATTGGCGAGGGTGGAACAGCTTGCGCCGGTAGAAGGTGAAACTGGCGGTGGCCGAGCCGAAGGTCGAACTCAGTTTGTTGGTGCCCAGTACCAGGTGTGGCGGCAGGCCGGCGGTCAGCAAGGCTGGCGTGGTCAGCAGGCCGCCGCCGCCGGCAATGGCGTCGATGAAACCGGCAATGAAGGCGACGACGGCCAGAATGGCCAGGGTGGAGAGGTCAACGCTGAGTTCGAAAGGCATGGAAATCGGCTTATTCGGCGGGTGCAGCACGTGCTGCGGAAAGGGCCGATATCTTAACCATATCCAGACGCTGCGGCGACCGGTCTTGCTTCATCGCGAGCAGGCTCGCTGCCCCATTTGCATCAGCGTCTACAGGCCCAGGTCGGACAAGCCCGGATGATCATCCGGCCGGCGCCCCAGCGGCCAGTGGAATTTGCGCTCGCTTTCCTTGATCGGCAGGTCGTTGATGCAGGCAAACCGGTTGGCCATCAACCCGTTGTCGTCGAACTCCCAGTTTTCGTTGCCGTACGAGCGGAACCAGTTGCCCGAGTCGTCGTGCCATTCGTAGGCGTAACGCACGGCGATGCGGTTGCCGGTGAAGGCCCAGAGTTCCTTGATCAGTCGGTAATCGAGTTCCTTGGCCCATTTGCGTGTCAGGAAGGCTTTGGCTTCTTCGCGGTTGTGGGCAAACTCCGCGCGGTTGCGCCATTGCGTGTCCAGGGTGTAGGCCAGCGACACGCGCTGCGGGTCACGGGAGTTCCAGCCGTCTTCGGCCAGGCGCACTTTTTCGATGGCCGACTCGCGGGTAAACGGCGGCAATGGCGGACGAACTTCGACGTTAGACATAAACAGTTTCCCTCTCAAAAGTTAAGTTCATGACACGGTGTCGGCTTATCGATGGGTTACAGGTTGAGTAACTTTCGTGCCACGTATTGCGCCTGATCGGCGGCCGTGTGATCACCCATTACAAGTGCGACGGTAATGGCGCCGTCGATCAGGATCAGCAGCTGTCTGGCCAGTGAGTCCGGGTCGCTTGCGCCGTGTTCGGTGCACAACTCGCGCACGTAGTCGAGCAACTTCTGTTTGTGCTCTTTGGCGACCTGGCGGACCGGGTCCAGAGGGTCGCCGGTTTCACCGCTGGTGTTGATGAATGCGCAGCCGCGAAAGCCTTCGGAGGCGAACCAGACCTTGAGCACGGTGAACAGGTTCAGCAGGCGCTCGGCGGGCGTTTCAGCCTGATCGACGGCGTTTTTGTACCAGTTCATCCAGCGCACGTCGCGGCGTTGCAGGGCGGCGACGGTCAGCTCCTCCTTGTTGGCAAAGTAGCGGTAGATACTTTTTCTGGAGACACCGGCGGTCTTCACCAGAAGCTCCATGCCCGTGGCGGCGATGCCACTTTTATAGATCAGCTTTTCGGTGACATCCAGAATGATGTCGCGTGTGTCATTGCGGGTCGGTTCGTTCATGTGGCGAACAGTAGAACGGTCGTTCTTCTTGTTCAAGCGAGTATTTGCCGGCCACTAAATCGCCATCGTCGGAACGCCGCTCGGAGCAAGCTCCCACCGTTTGAAATGCATTTCCCCATGTGAGCGAGCTTGCACGCGAAGAGGCCAGCACCGACACCAACAAGACCCAAACCCAACGATGGTGTAAGCTCTCGACCTATTCGGAATTGACCCTTTGCGAGCCCTATGCCGTCGCTTTTCAAACGCTCTCTGCTGCCTAAACTGCGCAGTTTTCCGCTGACCGCCGATGCCGTCACCATCCTCTCCGGCGCCGCCGAATACCGTCGTTGCCTGCTGGAAAAAATCGCCAGTGCGACCCGGCGTATCTATATCGTCGCGCTGTACCTGCAACAGGACGAGGCCGGTCAGGAAATTCTCGATGCCTTGCACGCCGCCAAACTGGCGCGTCCGCAACTGGACGTGGTCGTGGTGGTGGACTGGCTGCGCGCCCAGCGCGGTTTGATCGGCGCCGGCAAGCAGCCGGGCAACTCGGCCTGGTATCAGGAAGCAACGCGCACCCACGCCAGCGAAGTGCCGGTGTACGGCGTGCCGGTGCAAACCCGCGAGCTGTTCGGCGTGCTGCATTTGAAGGGCTTTGTGATCGACGACTGCGTGATCTACAGCGGCGCGAGCCTGAACAACGTCTACCTGCACAAATTCGACAAATACCGCTACGACCGTTATCACCTGCTGCAAAACCACGCGCTGGCCGATTCCATGCAGCATTTGATTCAGCATGGGTTGATCGCTTCCAAAGCGGTGCATCGCCTCGACCTGCCGAACCTGCCGACCACCCGCAGCCTGCGCAACGACATCGGCGATTTGCGCAGCCGCCTCAAACACGCGGCGTACGACACCACGGCAGGCAGCACGGAGAAGGGCGGCTTGTCGGTGAGCCCGTTGCTCGGTGTCGGCAAGAACAACCCGTTGAGCCGGGTGATTTGCGAGTTGATCGCCAGCGCCCAGCATCAGCTGACCATCTGTACGCCGTATTTCAACCTGCCGCTGGCGGTGACCCGCGAGATCAACCGGGCCTTGGGCCGTGGCGTGAAGATCGACATCGTGGTCGGCGACAAGACCGCCAACGACTTCTACATCCCGCCGAGCGAGCCGTTCAAGGTGATTGCCGCGCTGCCGTACCTGTACGAGATCAGCCTGCGGCGCTTCGCCAAACGCCATCAGCACAGCATCGACAGCGGCAAGTTGAACCTGCATTTGTGGAAGGAAGGCGACAACACCTATCACCTCAAAGGCATGTGGGTCGACAAGCGCTACACCTTGCTGACGGGCAATAACCTCAACCCGCGCGCGTTTCGTCTGGATCTGGAAAACGCGCTGCTGATCGATGACCCGAAAGGCGAACTGCTGGAGCCACGCAATAAGGAACTCGGCGAGATTTTCCAGCACACCACGCGTATCGCCCGCTATCAGGACCTGGAAACCCTGCTGGACTATCCGGCAGCAGTGGCCAAGTTCCTCAAGCGCGTCAGTCGGGTGCGGATCGAGCGCTTGCTCTATCGGATGCTCTGAGGCTCAGGCCCGACGTGGCTTGGGCCACAGCGCCACCAGCAGCAACAGCGCCGCCGCTACCAGATAAGGCAGGCGCGGTTCGACGTCGTAGATGAGGGTCGCCGCCAGCGGCCCGATCACCACGCCGGAACCCTGCGCGGCACCGATCGAACCGGCGGTGGCGCCTTGCTCCGAGGCCTCGACCGCGTTGGCGGCCAGCGCGGCGAAGGACGGGAAGATCAACCCCATCCCGCCCGCCGACACAAAAAAGCACAGCCACAATCCCCACGCCGTATCGACCATGATGCTGCCGGCAAAACCCGAGGACGCTACCAGTGCGCCGGCGCGAATCAAGCGCAGCGGCGGCCATTCGAGCCGCCGCACCACCAATTGCGAACCGATCAGCGCGAAACCGACCATGGTCAAGGCAATGCCGGCTGTTTGCGCGGCGTCGGCCGGGCTCATGCCGAGGCGGTCGAGGGCAAAGAAACCCACGGTGATTTGCGCAATCGAGACACACAGCATCGCCACAAACGCGACCGCCATCGGCCGGCGCAGTCGCGGGTCACTCACACGCACCTTGCGCGGCGCCTGGCGCAGGTGCAGCTCCTGCCGCTGAAGTTTGAAACGCAGCACCAGAAACGCCAGCAGCGGCAAGATTGCCATGGCGTAGAGCGGCAAGCTCAAGCTAAAGCGCGATAGCAATGCCGCAATGGCCGGGCCGATCACCAGCCCACAGGCGTTGGCCGCACCCAGCGCGGCCATGGCTCGGGCCCGGTGTTGCGGTTCGATGTTGTCGGCGATCAACGCGTTGCCACCCACCGGAATCGCCGCGTAGAACACGACGATCAAGCCGCGACCGATCAACAATCCGATAAAGCCCAGCAACGCTGACGGCAAAAACCGAAGCGAGGCGTCGATGAACAGGCACAAGGACCAGTAGGCGAGGGTGAAGCCGCCAATGGCGATCAGCAGAATGCGCCGCCGGCCATACCGGTCACTCGCCCGGCCCCACGAACGGGCGAGCAGCATCCAGATCAACCCGGACCCCGTGACGGCCGCACCGGCCTGCCAGGTCGCGAGACCCAGGACACGGGCAATCGGGCCAATCAGCGAGACGAACGCCATCATCGACATGGAACAGGCGATGTTGGCCACCATCAAGGGGCGCAGGTTGAAGGCGGGGGTGGTCATCGGCGAATCGTCCGTGAGCATTTTTGTTTGCGCAGGAGGTTAGCGCAGCGTGTGCAAACAAAGACGAATATTTGACTGGGGTAAAAGCATCGTCGGAACGTCGCCCGGAGCAAGCTCGCTCCCACATTGGTCCTCAGCGTTGGTGAGAGCCTTTGTGGGAGCGGGCTTGCTCGCGAAGGGGCCGGTCAAGACACTACAAAAATCAGTTCAAGCCCAATTTTGCACGCAGCGTCGACAGGTCTTCAGCCAGGGTATTCACCGGCCCGACCAGCGCCTTGCGGTCTTTCTCGTTCACTTTGTCGTAAGTTTCGAAACCGCCGTCCTTGGTTTTGTACTTGGCGAGGATGGTGTTCACCGCAGCGAAGTTCTTGTCGACTTTGGCGATGAACGCCGCGTCTTGCTTCGCGATCTGCGGACGGAACAGATCGACGATCTTCTTCGCGCCGTCGATGTTGCCCTGGAAGTCATAGAGGTCGGTGTGGCTGTAGCGGTCTTCTTCACCGGAAATCTTGGTGGCCGCGACTTCTTCCAGCAGCGCGGCAGCGCCACCGACGACTTTTTCAGGCGGGAAGGTCAGGCCGGCGACGCGGGTTTGCAGGTCTTTGACGTCGCTGCTCAGTTTGTCAGCGAGCTCGCCCAGGCCCTCGGTGCTTTTTTCCGAGAACAGCGAGTATTCGAGGCGGTGGAAACCGGTGAAGTCTTCGGCTTTCACGCCTTTTTCGTGGTCATCGACACGGGAGTCGATGGACGCGTCGAGGTCACTGAACAGCTCGGCAATCGGCTCAATCGACTCGTAGTAGACGCGGGTCGGTGCGTAGAGCTTTTGCGCGGTGGCCAGGTCACCTTTTTTCACCGCATCGGTGAACTGCTGGGTGTGGCTGGCCAGTTCGTCCAGCTGCTCGGTGACGTAAATCTTGTAGTCCGAAACCGGCCCCACCAAATCCATCGGCGCTGTCGCTGCGAAAGCCGAAAGCGGGGTGTTGAGCAAGCCTAGGGTCAGCAATAACGCGAGTGGCGACTTTTTCATGGGACGGTTCCGTGTGAGGGTTGTTTATGCGTTTGTTGTGGGTTGCGTGGCATCAAGCAGCGAGCGACCGATGAAATCTTTGTCGCCCGTAACACCCGGCAGGGTGAAGAAGTACCCGCCGCCGACCGGCTTGAGGTATTCCTCGAGCGGTTCGCCGTTGAGGCGGGTTTGAACGGTGATGAAGCCTTTTTCCAGGTCCGCCTGGTAACAGATAAACAGCAGGCCCATTTCCAGCTGGCCGTTTTTGTTCACGCCGTTGGAGTAGTTGAACGGCCGACGCAGGATCAGATTCGCCTGGCTCGCGGCGGTGCGCGGATTGGCCAGGCGGATGTGCGCGTCGAGCTTGGTCAGCTTGCCTTCCGGGTCCTTGGTGTAGTCCGGGACCTCGGTTTCATGGCTGCCGCCCATTGGCGCGCCGGTGGTTTTGATGCGGCCGAGGATGCTTTCCTGTTCCTGCAATGGCGTGCGGTCCCAGCGTTCAACGAAGTTGCGGATGATCCGCACCGCTTGATAGCTGCCGTTCGCTGCCCACGCCGGTTCATCGCTGTGCGGCTGGACCCAGACCAGTGTGTCCATGGCCTTGGCGTCGTTGGAATCCGGGTTGGCCGAGCCGTCGCGAAAACCGAGAAAGTTGCGCGCGCTCTGCGCCGGCACACCGGGTTTGGCCGGCGCTTGCGGCGGCACGCTGCCTTCTTGCTTCCAACGCACCAGCAGCAGGTCCGGCAGGTTTTTCACGATGTCGCGCAACGCGTGGATGTTGGTGTCGGTGGTGTTGGCGCAGAACTGCAGGCTCAGGTCGCCATGGCAGCAATCGGCTTCCAGCGCGTCGTTGGGGAAACCGACCATGCGGATCAGGCGTTTGGGTTTGGCAGGGGCCAGGCCGAAGCGCTCGTCGAACAGCGACTCGCCCACCGAGACGGTGATGGTCAGGTTGTCCGGCGTCACCACCGGGCCGAGAATCCCCGAATCCACCGGCGGCAGCTTTGGATCGACCTGGTTCACCGGGCCGCCCTTCATCAAAAACGCGATGCGTTCGTTGAGGGTGCGGAACAGCCGTTCCAGGTCTTCGCGGTCGCTGGCCAGCACGTCAAACGACACCAGCATGCCGGACGCCGGGCGCGGGGTGACGATGCCGGTCTGATGCCGGCCATAAAAGTCGTGACGGTCTTCGGTCTTGTCACTGCTCGGTGCTTCGGTCACCTGTGCAGGGCTGGCGGCGGCCATCGCCGGGCAGCTCAGTGCCGAGCCTGCCAGGGCGACACCAGCGGCGCCCATACCCATCAAGACCCGGCGACGCTGGAGGTTGAATTGTTCTGAATCGTTCATCTGAAAGTCGTCTTCTGCTTACAGGCCGGAGAGGCCAAGGGCGGGGTCGATTCCATCGAGTGCGTCGGCCAGTACCTTGGCCTTGTCGGCAATCTGCTTGCGCTGCTCGGCACTGACCGTGTCGTAGCTCGCGTAGCCATCCTTGACCTTCAACCCGTTGAGTTCGGTGTCGAGTGCGGTCATGGCGTTGTCAATCGTCGGCAGCAGGTCAGCGGCAGACTTGGTCAGCAGTGGCCGCAACAGGTCGACGACTTTGCGCGCGGCGTCGAGGTTGGCGGCAAAGCCGTTCAGGTCGGTGTGGCTGTAGCGTTCTTCTTCACCGCTGCTGGCCCGCACGTCGGCGAGGGTGTTGAGGTTGCGCACGACAATGCTCACCAGTTGCTCTGGCGGCAGCGATTGGGCGAGCAATTGTTTTTTCAGTTCGGTGACATCGCTGGTGAGGCGTTGGGCAATCGGCGCCAGACCGTCGAGGCTGCGTTGCTGGAACAGCGCGTATTCGATGCGGTGGAAACCGACGAAGGCCGGGTCCTGTTCGCGTTTTTCGAAGTAGTCGGCGCGGGCGTTGATCGCGTTGTCCAGTTCGGCCAGCCGTTGCGCGGCCGGAGCCACGCGCTGATAGGCGGCGCGGGCGGGGGCATACAAGGCTTGCGCCTGGGGCAAGTCGCCGGCTTCGATGGCTTGTTGCAGCGCGGTGACGGCTTTGATCAGCGCGCTGCCCTGGCTGCTCAAGTACACGCGAAATTCCGATAACGGCCCAATGAAGGTGACCATCGACGGTTTGGCCTTGGCGGCGGCGTCCGACGCCGCAGTCGGGGTGACGTGCAAGGTGCCACGCGGGTTGCTCAGCAAACCGCAAGTGATCGCGTAATCCCCCGGTGCCAGATTGGCGTTGATCACCTGGCTCAGGCCCGGCGCGATGTTTTCCCGTTCTTCGAGCACCAGCACGCCATCGAGGATTTCCCATTCAACGGCCCGGTCCGAGCGGTTGACGATGCGGAAACTGGCGCGGCCGGCCGGCACCGTCAGCGCGTTCGGCTCGCAACTGTGCGGGTGAATCGTCACAACCACTTCGTCATGGTTGGTCTGGCGCTTGGCCGCGGCCATTTTCGAGGCGTAGTAGAACAGGCCGCCGGCGGCGATCATCACAATCACCGAACCGGCCACCGCCCAGCGCAAGGCGCGGGGAGGCGAGGCCTGAGGAGGGGCTTGATTTGGCATGGGTGCCCTTACTGGCTGGAAACGGAAGAAGAGTGTTTGGCGGGGGCCGGCGCCGGGAGAAAAAACATCACCAGCGCAAACACCAGGTAAATCAGGTAAGCCCCGAGGGTGCTGACGGTCGGCGCGTCCTGATAACCGAACATGCCGGCCAGCACCGAGCCCAGCGGGCCATCCATCGGCAGCGTCGCGCTGACGTCGAACAGCACGGTTTGCCAGTGGTTCCAGACCCCGGCCTCATGCAGCGCCTGCACCGAGTTGGCAAGAATCCCGGCGGCTACCACGAGGATGAACAAGCCGGTCCAGCGGAAAAACGCCCCGAGGTTCAGGCGCATGCTGCCGGTGTAGATAAGGAAGCCGACGATGATTGCCAGAATCAGGCCGAGCAGGGCGCCAATCGGTGCCGCCGGGCCTTCGCTCTGCTGGAACACCGCGAGCAGGAAGAACACCGTCTCCAGGCCTTCACGGGCCACCGCGAAAAACACCATGGCGATCAGCGCCGTGACCTGGTGTCGGGAACCCGCCAGCGCATGATCGAGGGACTCGTGCAAAGAATGTTTGATCGAACGCGCCACTTTGCGCATCCAGAACACCATCGAGCTGAGAATCCCGACGGCCACCAGGCCGACCACGCCTTCAAACAGCTCTTGTTGTTTCTGCGGGAACTCGGCGCTGACCAATTCCAGGCCACCGCCCACCAACAGTGCCAACGCCGCGGCCAGGAACACGCCGATCCACACGGCGGGCATCCATTGGCCACGGCCGGTTTGCTTGAGGTAGCTGGCGATAATGCCAACGATCAACGCGGCTTCAATGCCTTCGCGCAGCATGATCAGAAAAGGAACGAGCATTCAGCACCGGATCGACTTTAGACAGGATGGTAATTTGTAACATAATGACACTCATTCTCATACGCTACTGCTTGATTTTTCGCTGAACCTAAGCTGAACAATCCGCAACATCACCGAACGTGCTCGCGATAGCGGATGATTTGCCCCGACACACCGTCATCGCGAGCAAGCTCGCTCCCACAGGGATCAGCTGCGTTAAGATGCCGGCTCTCAATAAACAGCAAGGCTCAACTCGCGTGATGTCGGAAAAAGACACCATCTCCCTGCAACTGGTGCGCGAAGCGCTGCTGCAAAGCTGCGCCCCCGGCCAGGCCACCGATGAGGTGTTGCATAAGGTCGGCATCGATCCTGCGCTGCTGCAATCGGCCGATGCCCGCGTGCCGGCCACTGCTTATGCACGGCTGTGGCGCCTGCTGGCGCGGCGCGGCGACGATGAGTTCTTCGGCATGGACGCGCGCAAACTCAAGTCCGGTAGCCTGGAGTTCTTCTGCCGCTGCGCAATGGCGCAGCCAAGCCTGGTCGCCGGGCTGACGTCGGGGCTAAGCTTTTTATCGTTGATGCTCGAACAGTTGCCCGCGCAACTGGTGCGCCAGCAGAGCCTGGCCGAAATCGTCCTGCTCGAAGACGACCACGACCCGCGCCGCGCCTTTACCTATTTCACCTACTGGATGATCGTCCATGGCGTCGCCTGTTGGCTGGCGGGGCGACGGATACCGATCCTGGCCATCGAACTGCGCTGCCCGGCGCCAGACTTCTGCGATGACTATCAAGTGATGTTTTCCGAGAACCTGCGTTTCGACCGGCCGCGCACACGGATGATTTTCTCCGCCGATTGCCTCGACCTGCCGATCAAGCGTAGCCCCGAAGAACTCAAGCGTTTTCTGGCCCATGCGCCGGCCAACATTCTGGTCAAGTACCGCGACCCGGAGAGCCTGGCCAGCCGGATCAAGCAGGATCTGCGACAACTGCCCGCCGAACAGTGGCCGGAGACCGAGCCACTGGCGCAGCAACTGTGCATGTCGGCTTCGACCTTGCGCCGCCGGCTGGCGGAAGAAGGGCAGACCTACCAAGGCCTCAAGGACAGCGTGCGCAAGGAGCTGGCCATCGTCTGGCTGGCGGAGCCGAGCATCAGCTTCGCCGAGATCGCCACGCGTTTGGGGTTTGCCGATGCGAGCTCGTTCTACAAGGCGTTTCGCAAGTGGTCCGGCTCCAATCCGGGGCATTATCGGAGTTTGATCCTGAACGAGGCGAGCTGATCCGGGGCGTGTGTTGACTGGGCTGGACTCTTCGCGGGCAAGCCGCGCTCCCCCAGTTTTTGTGTCGTCTGTAATCAATGTGAACAGCAGGCCCCTGTGGGAGCGTGGCTTGCCCGCGAAGAGGCCCGCCCAGTCGCCACATCCCCCGAACCTTGGCCAAACCAGTCAGACAACTTGAAAGCTTTGACCATTGTCCCGTTCCCCGCACAGGGCGAGTATTTCCCAGGTTTTTACGGTTCCCCCAACCCAATAAAAATACAGAGGGATTCTGTCCATGCGCGATCACTTGTCTGCCACGCAACAGTTCAATTACCAGCACACCGTCGACGCCGCACTCAGCGGCTCGCTGCAAGCGCTCAACGCTTGCGTCGAGTGTTGCGACCGGCATGCCTTGCCGGGGCGCATCGCGCTGTTCTGGGAAGGTCGCGATGGCGCCAGCGCCACGTACACCTTCAGTGACTTGCAAGATAAAGCCGCGCGGTTTGCCAATTTTCTGCTGGCCCAAGGCGTGCGCAAGGGCGACAAGGTCGCCGGCCTGCTGCCACGCAATATCGAATTATTGATCACCGTGTTCGCCACCTGGCGCATCGGCGCGGTGTATCAACCGCTGTTCACTGCATTTGGCCCGAAAGCCATCGAGCACCGGCTCAATTGCTCGGGCGCCAAGGTGGTGGTGACCGATGCCGTCAACCGCTCGAAACTGACGGAAGTCGCCGATTGCCCGGCGATCGTCACGGTCGCAGGCCCCAAGGGCCAGGGTATCGTCCGCGGTGATTACAGTTTCTGGGCCGAACTGGCCCATTATTCCGCCGACTGCGAACCGGTGATGCTGACGGGCGAAGACCCGTTCCTGCTGATGTTCACGTCGGGCACCACCGGCCCGTCAAAAGCCTTGTCCGTGCCGCTCAAGGCCATCGTCGCGTTCCAGAGCTACACCCGCGACGCCGTGGACCTGCGGCCAGAAGACGCGTTCTGGAACGTGGCCGATCCGGGCTGGGCGTACGGCATCTACTTTGGCGTCACCGGGCCGATGTCGATGGGCCATCCGATCACCTTCTACGATGGCCCGTTCACCCTGGAAAGCACCTGCCGCGTCATCAATAAATACGCAATCACCAACCTCACCGGGTCGCCGACCGCCTATCGGCTGTTGATCGCCGGCGGCGACGAATTCGCCCGCTCGATCAAGGGCAAGCTGCGCATCGTCAGCAGCGCCGGCGAACCGCTGAACCCGGAAGTGATCCGCTGGTTTGCCGACAACCTCGGCGTGGTGATCCACGACCATTACGGCCAGACCGAACTCGGCATGGTGCTGTGCAACCACCACGGGCTGGAGCATCCGATCCACCTGGGCGCCGCCGGTTTTGCCTCGCCGGGGCACCGCATCGTGGTGCTGGACGATGACTGCAACGAACTTGGCGTCGGTCAGCCGGGCATTTTGGCGATTGACCGCACCCAGTCGCCGATGTGCTGGTTTGGCGGCTACGAAGGCGCGCCGACCAAAGCGTTCGTCGGCGACTATTATTTAAGTGGCGACACGGTCGAGTGGAACCCCGATGGCAGCATCAGCTTCGTTGGCCGCAGCGACGACGTGATCACCACCTCGGGCTATCGCGTCGGCCCGTTCGATGTTGAAAGCGCCTTGATTGAACACCCGGCGGTGGTCGAGGCGGCGGTGGTCGGCAAGCCCGACCCGGAACGCACCGAGTTGGTGAAGGCCTTTGTGGTGATCGGCGCGCAGTACCGCGCCACGCCGGAACTGGCCGAAGAGTTGCGCCAACACGTGCGCAAGCGCCTGGCCGCGCATTCATACCCGCGTGAAATCGAGTTTGTCAGCGAGTTGCCCAAAACCCCGAGTGGCAAATTGCAGCGCTTTATCTTGCGCAACCAGGAAATCGCCAAGGCTCAAGAGGCGGCGGCGAAGAACGTTTCAGCTTGAATCCAAGGACACAATGATGCAGATCGAAAACAAGGTTTTTCTGGTCACCGGCGGTGCCTCCGGCCTCGGTGCGGCCACCGCTGAAATGCTGGTCGAGGCCGGCGCCAAAGTGATGCTGGTGGACATGAACGCCGACGCCGTGGCGGCGCAGGCCGAACGTCTCGGCGCCCAGAGTGTGGTGGCGGACATCAGCAACGAAGCGGCGGCCGAAGCGGCGGTGCAGGCCACGGTCAAGGCGTTCGGTGGCCTGCACGGTCTGGTCAATTGCGCCGGCATCGTGCGCGGCGAGAAGATCCTCGGCAAAAACGGCCCGCACGCACTGGCCAGTTTCAGCCAGGTGATCAACGTCAATCTGATCGGCAGCTTCAACATGCTGCGCCTGGCCTCGGCGGCCATCGCCGAAACCGCACCGGATGCCGATGGCGAGCGCGGCGTGATCATCAACACGGCGTCCGCCGCCGCCTATGACGGCCAGATCGGCCAGGCCGCGTACGCGGCTTCCAAAGGCGCGATTGTCAGCCTGACCTTGCCCGCCGCCCGTGAACTGGCGCGTTTCGGCATTCGTGTGATGACCATCGCCCCGGGCATTTTTGAAACGCCGATGATGGCGGGCATGAGCCAGGAAGTCCGCGACTCGCTGGCCGCAGGCGTGCCGTTCCCGCCGCGTCTGGGCAAACCGGGCGAATATGCCCGGCTGGTCCGGCACATCATTGAAAACAGCATGCTCAACGGCGAGGTGATCCGTCTCGACGGCGCCTTGCGCATGGCCGCCAAGTAAGGAGATTTGTCATGACTCTTGCCCACGATCCGATCGTTATCGTCAGCGCCGTCCGCACCCCGATGGGTGGTTTTCAGGGCGAACTGAAAAGCCTCACCGCGCCGCAACTGGGGGCCGCCGCCATCCGTGCGGCGGTCGAGCGCGCCGGCATTGCACCTGAATCCGTAGAAGAAGTGTTGTTTGGTTGCGTCCTGCCCGCCGGGCTCGGACAGGCGCCGGCGCGTCAAGCGGCGCTCGGTGCCGGGCTGGATAAATCAACCCGATGCACCACCCTGAACAAGATGTGCGGTTCGGGCATGGAAGCGACGATTCTGGCCCACGACATGCTGGTGGCCGGCAGCGCCGATGTGGTGGTGGCGGGCGGCATGGAAAGCATGTCCAACGCGCCCTACCTGCTGGATCGCGCCCGCAGCGGTTACCGCATGGGTCATGGCCGGGTGCTCGACTCGATGTTCCTCGACGGCCTCGAAGACGCCTACGACAAGGGGCGCCTGATGGGCACCTTCGCCGAAGATTGTGCCGAAACCAACGGCTTTACCCGCGAAGCGCAGGACGCCTTTGCCATCGCCTCGACCACTCGCGCGCAACAGGCGATCAAGGACGGCAGTTTCAAGGATGAGATCGTGCCGCTGACCGTGACCGTCGGCAAGGAACAGGTGCTGATCAGCCACGACGAACAGCCACCGAAAGCGAAACTGGACAAGATTGCCTCGCTCAAACCCGCGTTCCGCGAAGGCGGCACGGTGACGGCGGCCAACTCCAGTTCGATTTCCGACGGCGCGGCGGCGCTGGTGCTGATGCGCCGTTCCGACGCCGAGAAACAAGGCCTGAAACCGCTGGCGGTGATTCACGGCCACGCCGCGTTTGCCGACACCCCGGGGCTGTTCCCGGTGGCGCCCATCGGCGCGATCAAGAAACTGATGAAAAAAACCGGCTGGACGCTGGACGACGTCGATCTGGTCGAAGTCAACGAAGCGTTCGCCGTCGTCAGTCTGGTGGCCATGACCCAACTGGAAATCCCCCACGAGAAGCTCAATGTTCACGGCGGCGCGTGCGCCCTGGGCCACCCGATTGGCGCGTCCGGCGCGCGGATTCTCGTGACCTTGCTCTCGGCCCTGCGCCAGAAAGGCCTGAAACGCGGCGTTGCCGCCATCTGCATCGGCGGCGGCGAAGCGACGGCCATGGCCGTTGAATGCCTGTATTGAAGTGCGCCCCCCTGTGGGAGCGGGCTTGCTCGCGAATGCGGTGTGTCATTTCAACATTGATGCTGACTGATACGGCCCCTTCGCGAGCAAGCCCGCTACCACAGGTTTGGCGCCGTTACCGAATTAAGGATTTGCCATGATTCCCAATGACGAACAACTACAGATCAGCGAAGCCGCTCGCCAATTCGCCCAGGAACGGCTGAAACCGTTCGCTGCCGAATGGGACCGCGAGCATCGCTTCCCCAAAGAAGCCATCGGCGAAATGGCCGAGCTGGGCTTTTTCGGCATGTTGGTGCCGGAGCAGTGGGGCGGTTGCGACACCGGCTACCTGGCCTACGCCATGGCCCTGGAAGAGATCGCCGCCGGTGACGGCGCCTGCTCGACGATCATGAGCGTGCACAATTCGGTGGGCTGCGTGCCGATCCTCAACTACGGCACTGACGAGCAGAAAGAACGCTTCCTCAAGCCGCTGGCCAGCGGCGCGATGCTCGGCGCGTTTGCCCTGACCGAACCGCAGGCCGGTTCCGACGCCAGCGGCCTGAAAACCCGTGCGCGCCTGGAAGGCGATCACTACGTGCTCAACGGCTGCAAACAGTTCATTACCTCCGGGCAGAACGCCGGGGTGGTGATTGTGTTTGCGGTGACCGATCCAAGCGCCGGCAAGCGTGGCATCACTGCGCTGATCGTGCCGACCGATTCGCCGGGCTACACAGTGGCGCGGGTCGAGGACAAGCTCGGTCAACACGCGTCCGACACCTGCCAGATTCTGTTCGAAGACGTGAAAGTGCCGGTCGCCAACCGTTTGGGCGAGGAGGGCGAAGGTTACCGGATCGCCCTGGCCAACCTCGAAGGCGGCCGTGTCGGCATCGCCTCGCAATCGGTGGGCATGGCCCGCGCCGCGTTTGAAGCGGCCCGCGATTACGCCCGTGAGCGCGAGAGTTTTGGCAAACCGATCATCGAACATCAGGCAGTGGCGTTCCGCCTGGCGGACATGGCCACGCAAATCGCCGTCGCCCGGCAGATGGTGCATTACGCGGCGGCGCTGCGTGACAGCGGCAAACCCGCGTTGGTCGAAGCGTCGATGGCCAAGCTGTTCGCCTCGGAAATGGCTGAAAAGGTCTGCTCGTCGGCGTTGCAAACCCTCGGCGGTTACGGTTACCTGAACGACTTCCCGCTGGAGCGGATCTACCGCGACGTGCGGGTGTGCCAGATCTACGAAGGCACCAGCGATATCCAGCGCATGGTCATTTCACGCAATCTTTGAGAAGGAGTCATTTGTGAGCAACTACGAAACAATTCTGCTGGAAACCCACGGCCGCGTTGGCCTGATCACCCTCAATCGCCCGCAGGCGCTGAACGCGTTGAACGCGCAGATCGTCAGCGAACTGAATCACGCCCTCGATGGCCTGGAAGCCGATTCGAACATCGGCTGCATCGTGCTGACCGGCTCGAAAAAAGCCTTCGCCGCCGGTGCCGACATCAAGGAAATGGCCGAGCTGACGTACCCGCAAATCTATCTCGATGACTTGTTCAGCGACAGCGACCGCGTGGCCAACCGCCGCAAGCCGATCATCGCGGCGGTCAATGGTTTCGCCCTCGGCGGCGGTTGTGAATTGGCGCTGATGTGCGACTTCATCCTGGCCGGCGACAACGCCAGGTTCGGCCAGCCGGAAATCAACCTGGGCGTGCTGCCGGGCATGGGCGGCACCCAGCGCCTGACCCGCGCCGTGGGCAAGGCCAAGGCCATGGAGATGTGCCTGAGCGGGCGGTTGATCGATGCGGTGGAAGCGGAACGCTGCGGCATTGTCGCGCGCATCGTGCCGGCCGATGAATTGCTGGACGAAGCGTTGAAAGTCGCGGCGTTGATCGCCAAGAAGTCGTTGCCGATTGCCATGATGGTCAAGGAAAGCGTGAACCGCGCGTTTGAAGTGAGCCTGTCGGAAGGCGTGCGCTTTGAGCGCCGGGTGTTCCATGCAGCGTTTGCGACGCAGGATCAGAAGGAAGGAATGGCGGCGTTTATTGCCAAGCGTGAGGCTGAGTTCCAAGGCAAGTGATGTAGCGTTTTCACCGACGCCTTCGTCGAGCAAGCCCGCTGCCACAGTCGACCGCGGTCAACTGTGGGAGCGGGCTTGCTCGCGAAGCTTTTAGCTTTTTAGACCAGATAGTTTTTCAGCTCGCGAGCAATCACCATCCGCTGTATCTCGCTCGACCCTTCATAAATCTGGGTAATCCGCGCATCGCGGTAATAACGCTCCACCGGGTAATCCTCCAGATACCCGTACCCGCCATGAATCTGCATCGCCGACGAACACACCTTCTCGGCCATTTCCGAAGCAAACAATTTGGCCTGCGACGCCTCAGACAGACACGGCTTGCCCGCGCTGCGCAGTCGTGCGGCATGCAGGATGAGCAACCGTGCGGCGTTCAGCCGGGTATGCATGTCGGCCAGCAGGTTGGCGATGCTCTGGTGCTCGATGATCGGTTTGTCGAATTGCACCCGCTCACGGGCATACGCCAGCGCTGCTTCAAACGCCGCCCGGGCAATGCCCAATGCCTGCGCAGCAATGCCGATGCGTCCGCCTTCAAGGTTGGACAGGGCAATGGCCAGGCCTTTACCGCGTTCACCCAAGAGGTTGGCTTCGGGGATCGTGCAATTGCTCAGCGTCACCGCGCAGGTGTCGGAGGCGCGAATGCCCATCTTGTGTTCAGTGCGATCAACGATGAAGCCGGCGGTGCCGGTCGGCACCAGAAACGCTGAAATACCGCGTTTGCCCAGGTCGGGGTCCGTCACCGCAAACACAATCGCCAGCTTCGCGCGCTTGCCGTTGCTGACAAATTGCTTGGCGCCATTGATGACCCATTGCCCGTCACGCAGTTCGGCGCGGGTGCGCAAATTGTGCGCTTCGGAACCGGCCTGTGGCTCGGTCAGGCAGAAGCAGCCAATGGACTTGCCGCTGGCCAGGTCCGGCAGCCAGGTCTGTTTCTGTGCGTCGGTGCCGTAGTTCAACACCGGGCCGCAACCGACGGAGTTGTGGATGCTCATCAACGCGCCCGTGGCGCCATCACCGGCCGAAATCTCTTCCACCGCCAGGGCGTAGGCGACGTAGTCGACATAGGTGCCGCCCCATTCTTCGGGGACCACCATGCCCAGCAGACCGAGTTCGCCCATCTTCGCCACCAGCGCGTCGTCGATCCAGCCGGCCTTTTCCCAGGCTTGCGCGTGGGGCGCGATTTCGCCGCGGGCAAAGTCCCGGGCCATGTCGCGGATCATGACTTGCTCTTCACTCAATTCGATATCGTGCATGGCTCAATTCCCGCGTTGATCAAGGCCGGTGAAGAAACTCGCGACGTGCTCGGCGTCCAGCGCCTGCAAGGTCGGCGGGTTCCAGCGTGGCGTCTTGTCTTTGTCGATCAGCAAGGCGCGCACGCCTTCGATCAGGTCGCCGCGCTCGAACCATTGACGGTCCAGGTGCAGCTCCAGGGCGAAGCAGTCTTCCAGGCTCAAATGCCGACCGCGACGCAGCATTTCCAAGGTCACGCCCATGGCCAGCGGCGAACGGCTTTGCAGCAGGTCGGCGGTGGTGATTGCCCATTCATGGCTGTCGGCGACGGTCACTACGCGCAGTTGCTCAACCATACTCGGCACGTCGGGCAGCGCGAAGAAGTGGTCGATGGCCGGACGCAACAGGGCCAGCGGCGCATCGGGCAGTTGCTGCACGGCGAGCGTTGCCAGCAGACTTTGCAGGTTTTTGAGCGGCGTGTCGTGCCACTGCAACTGATCGAGTTGCTCATCCAGGGTGGCCAGTTTGACGCTGTCCAGATACCAGTCGGCCAGCCCGCAATACAGCGCATCGGCCGCGCGGATCTGCACGCCGCTGACACCGAGGTAGATGCCCAGCTCGCCGGGGATGCGCGGCAGGAAATAGCTGCCGCCCACGTCCGGGAAGTAACCGATAGCGACTTCCGGCATCGCCAGGCGGCTCTTTTCGGTCACGACCCGCAGATCGGCGCCTTGCACCAGGCCCATGCCGCCGCCCAGCACGAAGCCGTCCATCAGGGCGAGCACTGGCTTGCGATAGTGGTGAATGGCGAGGTCGAGGGCGTATTCCTCGACGAAGAAGTCTTCGTGCAGCGTGTCGCCGCTTTTGAAACTGTCATAGAGCGAGCGAATATCGCCACCGGCACAGAATGCCTTTTCGCCGGCACCGCGCAGGACCACGGCGCGAATGTTCGAATCCTGTGCCCAGGCATCGAGCTGGCGATGCAGTTGGCGGACCATGTCGAGGGTCAGGGCGTTGAGGCCGGCGGGGCGGTTGAGGGTCAGGTGACCGATGTGGTTGCGAACCTCGGCCAGCACTTCGTTCTGCATGGCATCCATGGACGAAGTCTCCTTCGATGAAACCTGAGCAGTCATCACTAACTCCCTGCTTTTATTGTTCTTTATAGATGCGCTCGCGCGCGAGCGGTCCGGGATCGTACCAGTGCAAATTTGCCGTGTACAAGTCGGAATGATGCAGGTCGTCTTTGCATTTATGCATGGGGTAGGGGTGCAGCAATGAGGCCGGAGCGCGCTGCCCCGGCCTTATTGGGATTTCAACGGCTAAAGTGCTTCTGCAAGCATTGCGCGCACAGCAGCAATGCCTGTTTCGCCTCGTCGCAACGTGCCGGGTAGTTGAGGAAACCGTGCGTCATACCGGCGTACTCCTTGTGCTGAACCGGCACGTCGGCCTCTGTCAGCCGACGGACGTACTCGCGGCCTTCGTCGCGCAATACGTCATATTCGCAGGTGATAATCAGCGCCGGCGGCAACCCTCGCAGGTGCTGTTGTCGCACGGGCGAAAGCCTTGGATTGGCGCGGCAGACGTCTGACGGAACGTAGTGATCGATGTACCACTCGAGCATTTTCCCTGTCAGCCCGTACCCCTCGGCAAACATTGCATGGGAGGGGGTGTTCGCCAGGCAATCGAGCAAAGGGTAAAGCAGTATTTGCAAGACGATTTGTGGCGAACCCCGTGCAACGGCCCACTGGCTGATGACCGCAGCCAGCCCGCCACCCGAACCGCCGCCAGCGACAGCCATGCGCGAGGTATCCAGCCCAAGGCTCAGGCCCTGGTCGTTCGCCCACTGCGTGGCGACGCAACAATCGTCCACCGCTGCGGGAAACACATGTTCCGGTGGCCGGGCGTAGTCCACGGCCACCACGGCGCAACCGGCCCACTCACACATGTGCCGGCAAAAGCCGTCGTGGGTGTCCAGGTCGCCGGTGACCCAGCCTCCGCCATGGAAAAACATCAACACCGCGAAGGGCCCGGCACCGGGAGGTGTATACAGCCGCAGTGGCAGCATGCGCCCATGGCTGTTGATCGACAGGTCACGCACGCTCACCACCATCGCATCGCGCAGCGCGGTTCTGGCATGTTCCACGGTGGGTTCGGCGTCCCGCATGGGGCCGTTCACAGGTCGATCTCGCAGGCGGTTGCCTCGGTCGTCAATTCAACGACGTATTCGGGACTGATCAACTCGACACCGCCAATGCACATCAATGTCGGCGGGTGGCCCTCGAAAAACGTTTTGTGCGCTCTGGCGATTTCCGGCCAGAATTTCATGCTGGTGGTGTAGACGCGGATGCCGATAATGCTCCGTCGATCCACGCCCAACTGGCTGATCGAATGCTCAATGATGTCCAGGCAGCGCACGGTTTGCGCATAGGCGTCGTAGGGTTTGAAGGGCTTGCCCTCGTCGTCGAACGCCACGGTGCCCCCCATCAGAATCCGCTCGCCAATGCGAATGGCCCGGCAGTAACCCGCCTCGGTTTCCCAGGGTGCTGCGGAAAAAACGCGCTGGATTTTCATTGTGCCGCTCCTTTGCCCAGATCGATGGGCAGTGATTTCAGTCCACGAAATTGCAGGTTGTTGGTACGCCAGACCGCAGGTTTGTCGGCAATCAGCTTCAACTCGGGAAAGCGCTTGAACAGCGAGGTAAACACCACCTCGGCTTCAAGCCTGAACAACGCCGTGCCCATGCAGAAATGCTCGCCCCGGCCAAACGCCAGGTGATCGTTGTGCTCGCGCCGGATATCGAAGCGGTCAGGTTCGGGAAACTTCGCCGGATCACGGTTGGCGGCAGCGCGCATCAGGTAAACCAGATCGCCGTGTTTCATCGTGACGCCGTCGATCGACACGTCTTCCTTGAGCACGCGGTGGCTGAACGACCCCGCCGAATCGAAGCGCAACATCTCTTCTATGGCCGGTTTGACCAGGCTCAGGTCCGCCTTCAGCGCTTCGCATTGGCCAGGATGCTCAAGCAGGTGCAACAACCCGATGCACAGCTGATCGGCGCTGGTGGTGTAGCCCGCCACCAGGATGAAGACGATTTGCGCCAACACCTGATCGGTACTCGAATCACCGTCGATGCTGGCTTCGAGCACTCGACTGACGAGGTCGTCTTCTGGGTGTTTTCGACGCTGCTCAATGACATCGGCGAAATACCCGTACATTTCCTCGACGCCTTTGAGCGCCTGTTCAGGCCCGTAGTCCGCGTCCAGGTTGCCGACCAGAAAGATCAGAATGTCGTCGGTCCAGCGCCTGAGCTTCAACGCGTCTTCGCGCGGGATGCCATACAGCTTGGCCAGGATCAGCGCCGGCACCCGGTTGAACAGATTGGCCATGACATCGGTCTGCGGCGCGAGCCTGGACAGTTCGCCATCGGTGATTTCCTGGACCGTCACGCGTAACGACTCAATGGTGCGCGGGGTGAAGGCTTTGCCCAACAAATGCCGGCTGTCCCGATGGGGCACGCCATCTTGCGAGTACATCCATTCGGAGGCGAGTTTGACGAACGTCGCCAGTTGCCCGCGTTTTTCTGGTGGAACCTGCGCATCGACCAGTTGCTGCATCCGGTTGGAGGAGTAGCGCCGGGTGTCGGCCTGCGCCGCGAACACGTCGCTGTAGCGGGTCAGAAACCAGGCATGAAAGTGCGCGCTCCAGTAAACCGGTTGATGTTCGCGCAGCCAGGCATAGGCGTGGTAAGGGTCGCGAACTGTTTCGCGATGGGTGAAATCGAGCAGTGGTTGACGGTCCATGTTCACTCCTCCTGATACAACGCCGTGGTGAATTGCTGGATGTAGTCCGGGCCATCGATGGGAGCACTGATCAGTTCCGGCGATGGCGCCAGCAGTTTGGCCAGCAGGGCGAGGCGGGCTTCGCTGGCGTTGGCATTCAAACCGGCGCGGCTGGTGGCCGTGGCGCCTTCGGCTGACGGTGGCGCGAACACGTGGATCAGATCGCCGAGCACTTCGGTTGAAATGAGTTGATTGCGCTGCACTTCGTCGATGATCAAGTCCAGTGCACGGGCGTAAGTCAGGTCGAGCGCCTGGCGGTGCGACACGTCGCCGGGGCTGCAACACTGCTCGACAATGTGCTTCTCGATGCGTTGGGCGATGTTCACGGCGGGGCGCGAGGCGTAACGCGGGCGGGTCACGGCATCCCTGGCCACTTGATAGGCCATGACGCTGTTGTCACCGGCAAAGGTGATGCTGATTTCACAGTCCATGCACAGCGTGACGATCTGGTTGTAATGGTGAAAACCCTGGGAACCGCAAAGCTCCCGACACTTGCGCATGACGTCCAGCCCCGTCCAGGTGCCAACGCTTTTAGCGATGGCCGCCAGAATGTGCAGCTCTTTTCGTTTGTCGGGTTGCTCCCACAGCGCCTCGAAACGCGCCAGCAGGGCCTGTTCCAATAGCTTTAGCGCGAGCGCCTTCAGTTGTTCGACATACAGGCGCTGGCGAATCAGCGGTTTGGCCAGCAGCGGTTCGTGGGTCACACCATTTTTGACCTGGCGATGGGCGACGAACCGGTACGCCAGATGAGCACACAACCCCGCGCCACCCCGTGCCGCCGCCAGCAGAAACAGGCGCTCCTGAATGAATGTCTCCATGGCGCAGGTCGCGCGTTGATCGGCCGCAACCTGACTGCTGAATTCACCGTCAGGGCGAAACCGGCCATGGCGCTGCATCATCGCCTCGATGGGCAGCCTCATCTGGCAAAAACGCATGCCGGCCACTTGATTGGCGTGGATGCCGCCCTTGGGATCGCATGCCATGACCTTGACCCCGGGCTTCAGCGCACCGTTTTCAAATTCGCGGATGGGCACCCGAAACCAATGCAATCCCTCGTCGGTGCCATCAACGATCAAACGCGCGAGCACCATGACCACCTGGGCGGCGTGCAGCGCGTTGCCGATCCAGAATTTGCAGGCTGCCGGCGAGGGCGTGTGCAGGATCAGGCAGTGGTTCGGGCGGTCGTGGGTGACCGTGGTTTGCAGATTGCGCACATCGGAGCCGCTGTTGATCTCGGTGCAGCCGAACGCATAGACCGCGCTCATCTCGATGACCTCTTGGCGGTAACGCGCCACCTGCAGCTCGTCTCCCTGAGCGAACAGCGCGTTGCCGGCGATCATGTGATCGACGGTCGAGGAGAACAGCGCGTAGTCGTAGGCGCCGACCGTGGCCGTGCGCTCGATCATTTGTCGGAAGTCTGACTGGCGGGCCTGGCCGAGCCACATGTCATTGGAGATCAAACCCGCCTGCACGATGCTGCGCATGCGGTTGATGGTTAAGTTCATGTAATCGGGCAATGGCAGGCAGTGGCGGGTCCGGGCATCGAACTCGGGGCCGCGCAGCAGGTTCAGCAGTGGGTCGCTCATGGAATATCCCTCTCTCGGATTTCGAAAAAAAAGTTTCGAAACCACCAGAGCCAGAGGGCTGGCAACGCGGGGCACAACGGGGCATTCGAATGCGGACGGCGTACCCGAGGTATTCACGAACAGCAAAATACGCGAACGATTACGCGTTGTTTTCCTGGGAGGTGCGGTTCTGTCAAAGCGCGAAGGCAGCGTCGCCACTCAAAAAGGTTGAGTGCTCTCCATAGCCAGACTTCTGTGTCATCGCTACTGGACGTTACGGCGGGCCAGACTTCGTAGTGAAAGGCAGACAAACTCTATGCGGTACGAATCTCACTCTAGCCGCTGATTGTCGGGTGGCAAGCGGATGGGGCGACCGCTTGTCCGGCGTCTTCACGCTGCGCGTTGCGACAAAACCTCGCCAATACTGCGGCGTTTGGCGTACAGCTCGCTCGCCTGGATGAGCTGCTCAAGGTCTTCGGGCGTCACGTCGAAGAAGCCTTCCATGTCCGCCAAGGCCAGTTTCAGGTCCTGGGCAGTGATGGCCTGGCTGTCGGCTGGCGGGTGATCGGCAGGCACCATGGCCATGGGCTCGCTGGCGCGTTTGGGGTAGCGAACGCGCGTCAGGTTGTTGTACGCCAAGGCACTGAGCAGCATCGTCGCAGCGCCAAGCATCACCGGGCCGAGGGCTTGCCAGTCCATCGCGACGGTCGCCGGGTCGGCCAATACCAGCGTCAGGGCCAAGGCGCCGGCCGGCGGGTGCAGGCAACGCAGCCAGCACATCAACATCAGCGCGATGCCCGCCGCGAGGCACGCGCTGCCCAGGGTGCGGCCGAGCACGTGGGCGACCAGCAGCGAGACGACGCCAGCGCTCAAGTAGCCGCCGAGAATCGCCCATGGCTGGGCCAAGGCGCCGGAAGACACGGCGAACAGCAGCACCGCCGAGGCCCCCAGCGGACCGATCAGATGTTGCGCCACGTCCATGCCAAACACGTATCCGCAAAACCAGACGCTGAGCATCGTGCCGAGGGCCATGCCGATGGCGGCGCGGCTCCATTCCGAGGGGCGAGTGTTAACGGCAGCGGGTAACCAGCGAGCGAACATGATGTGAGCGATCCGTGAAAAAACTCGGGCAAAAAAAAGGCTTGTCTGGGAAACCCAGAAAGCCCTTGAAGGTCCCAACTATTGGGGGAGGAACGGCGACAGTGTGCCGATGATTCCAGATGCTGACAAATTCATATAAATGCACTTTCAGTGCATTAATTTTGATGTGTAGCCACGCGGCGCCCGGCAAGGAAGCACAGGGTTCCGCCCAGCGCGGTCAGGGCGCCCAGGGCATAAAACATGGTCGGCGCGGGCGTGTGCATCAGCAGGAACCCGCAGATTACCGGGCTCAAGGCGCCACCGAGGGCGGCGAGGTTCTGAGCGCCGTAGTAGCTGCCGCGCAGTTCTTCCGGGGCGAGGGTGTCGACGAAGAGGAACTCGGCGGGGTAAATGATCATTTCACCGAGGGTGAAGATGAACATGGCGATGCACCATGACACCAGGCTGTCGGCCAGGCTGAAGCCGATCAACCCGACAATGAACAGGCCGGTGCCGCCGGCGATCCAGTAGCGCAATTGTTCGCGCTTGAGGAAACGGCCGATCTGGTATTGCAGCAGGATCACGCTGATTGCGTTGCAGGCGAGCAGGGCGGCCATGGTCTGCAAGGCGCGCTGGGTATCGTGGGTGACCAACAGGTATTGCGACAGGTACAAGGTAAAACGGCCGTGGACCACGGTGCTGAGCAGGCAGCCGCCGGTGAACATGATCAGCGTGCGGTCGTTTTTCAGGGTGATCAGGGTTTTCAGAAAGCTTTGCGGCTGGCCGATGGCGACTGTCGGGGCCGCGTCCCTGGGGATCCCAATCATCAGGAAGATGCTGAAAAACGCGATGCCGCCAGCGATCAAAAACGGCGCAATCGGGTACACGCCGGCAATCACCACGCCGAGCATCGGCCCGGTGGCGTAGCCGATATTGGTCAGGGTGTAGCGCAGGGAGAAGGCCTTGGCGCGTTGGCCCATGGGCAGGTTTTCGCTGAGGATCGCCTTGGAACCGATCAGGAACAACGCCGAGGCGGTTTCGGTGATCACCAGGGTGAGGGTGGTCAGGTAGAGGTTTTCGGCGAAGGTCAGCAACACGAAGCCGATTGCGCTGGAAAGCATGGCGAGGACCAGCAGCCGACGCTTTTCGAAGCGGTCGATGATGTAGCCGCCGTAAAGCGCGAGCAAGGTGGCGATGAATACGGCAATGCCCAGCAGCAAACCAACGTCCTGTTGGTTAAGCCCGAGTTTGTTGCTCAGGAACAGCGTCAACAGGGGGCTGGTGATGGCGCGGCTGACGACGATCGTCAGGGAGACGATCATCAGCCGGCGGATAACGAGCGAGTAAGTGGCCACGGTGGTGCAAATGTCCTTATTCAGATGTTGTTGTATTCGCCGATGTACCGAGTCGCGGCCATTCGCGAGCAAGCCCGCTCCCACATTTGGGATGCATTCCAGGGTGGGAGATTCTTGTTGCAGGGCAACCCTGCAACTTCAAGTCAACCACCGACCCTGGCTCATCCAACTGCTGCAACTCCACAGGGGAATGCATCCCAAATGTGGGAGCGGGCTTGCTCGCGAAGAGGCCGGATCAGGCAACAAAAACTTCGCCGCCAGCGACACCTCAACGCAAGGCTGGCGGTTTGAGGTTCAGACGCATTGCACAACGCCGGTCACCGGGCAGGCCATGCGCCAGCTCGTTCTTCAATGCGTCCGCCAGGTGTGCAGCGACTACGGAGGGTTGGCGTGCAGCAACACATAATCATTTTTATCGAATCGCCCGCTCAACACCGGCGGCAATGCCCCCAACGGGGTGCCATGCAGGGCTCGATAGTCGCTTTCGTCCATCATCAGCCACGCCGGACCGTGGAGGGTTTCCAGTTCCTGGATCGACTCGGTAAACACCGGCTGCAAGTCCTGCTCGATGTTGACCATGAACTTGATGGCCTTGGCGTCTTTGCCCATGCCGTGCAGCACCAGTGGCGCCGGGTCTTTCTGCACGAGGGCAAAAGCCGCGCGACTGAAAGTCTGGGTGTTGTAGAGCTGACGTTCCACGGGTTCGAACACCATGATGTACACCGACCACAGCGCCAGTACCGCACACCACGCCAATGTCTGCGGTCGCCAGCGGGGCGTCATCAGCCCGGCAATCGCAATGGCTT
Source organism: Pseudomonas sp. NPDC086278 (assembly GCF_050280905.1). NCBI lineage: Bacteria > Pseudomonadati > Pseudomonadota > Gammaproteobacteria > Pseudomonadales > Pseudomonadaceae > Pseudomonas > Pseudomonas sp. NPDC086278. Next base: position 36,674 of record NZ_JBNNWE010000003.1, on the reverse strand, counting down.
GCAGCGCGCCAAGCATGATCAATACCCCGGTGATCGACGTCAGTTGCTCGGGGAACCGGCGTTGCGCGACCAGCAACACCACGATCAGCAGCAGCGGAATCACCAGCCACATACCTTGCAGCGCGCCCCGTAGCCACGCAAACACCCGACCGTGCGCCACTTGAAACGGATACGCCGCGATGATTGCCGCCATCGGCAGCATGGGCAGCAGATAGCGTGCTTTTTTTGCCTGTGGAATCGACAGCCCGACCATCACAATCAGCGCCGCCACCGTGCAGTACTGCAACAGCCGCAGGGGCCGGCCGCCCTGGCGCGGGTGTGTCAGCCAGACCGCCGCCAACACCAGCAGGGCCAATGGATACGCCAGCGCATAGTTGCCCAGCGAACTGGTGAAGTAATACAGCGAACCGCTGACGCCTTCGCTGCCGTCCATGCGCCCCATGAACTGCATGCGCACCACGTCGTGCATGAAGTCCGCACCGCCGCTGCTGTCGGCCAGCCACAGCAATGCGCCCACGCACAGCGCCAGCAACAGCGCCGCGGTCAGGCCAAAACCGAACAGGCGCGGCCATTGCCGGTTGATCAGGAAATAGCTGCAGAGCATGCCGGTCGGCACCACCAGGCCAATCGGCCCGCGAATGCCAAAGCCCAGCAACAGCAGCGCAACGATCAGCCACCAGCGCCGCCGGGCGCCGAAATGGTCGGCGGCATAGCCCAGATAGAACACCGCAAACGACACCGCCGCCAGCATCAAATCCTGGGACACGGCGCGGGTTTCGGTGATGAAGGTGTTGGTCATCAGTAGCAGGGCGATGCTCAATAGTGCCCAGCGTTGGGAGTAGGGCGCCAGCAACCGATACATCAATGTCACCATCGCTGCGGCGGCAATCGCGCTCGGCAGCCAGGCGCTGAGGCTGTTGACCTGCCCGAACGGCAACGCCAGCAGCCAGATGAACAAGGTCGAGACCGCCGAATAATCCGCGTAAGGCTGGCCATAGGTGGTCGGAAATACCGACGGCCCATGCCGCAGCATTTCCTGGGCGAACAGCACGAATCGCGAATCGAAGCCGATGGCGGCCTGCTGATAAACCCCGGCGCTGAACAGCAGCAACGCCAGCAGCCCGATCCCCAGGGACTGCTGACGAACGGCGCGCGTGACCGTGATCAAGCGACGACCGAAGCCGCCGGCCATTGCTGGTGCGGTATCGGCAGGTTGCGCGACTCGCCGCGACCCATCGGGAAGTACATGAAGCCGTTACGGGACAGGCGTTCGGCGTCGTAAAGGTTGCGTCCGTCAAAGATCACCGGCGCATTGAGCCGCTGCTGGATCAGGTCGAAATCCGGGGCCTTGAACTGCTGCCATTCGGTGCAAATGATCAGCGCGTCGGCACCGGCGAGCACCGATTCCGGCGTGCCCATCAGCATCAGCTTCGCTTCGTCGGGATACAGCTGCTGGGTTTCCTGCATCGCTTCCGGGTCAAACGCGCGCACGCTGGCGCCGGCGGCCCACAACGATTCCAGCAGCACGCGGCTCGGCGCATCGCGCATGTCGTCGGTATTGGGCTTGAACGCCAGGCCCCACACAGCAAAGGTCTTGCCACGCAGGTCGCCCTTGTAGAACGCGTTGATGCGTTCGAACAGCTTGTGTTTTTGCCGTTGGTTGATCGCTTCCACCGCTTGCAGCAGATCGCTGGAGCAGTGCGCTTCCTGGGCGCTATGGATCAAGGCGCGCATGTCTTTGGGGAAGCACGAACCGCCGTAGCCGCAGCCCGGATAGATAAAGTGATAGCCAATGCGCGAATCGGCACCGATGCCCAGGCGCACCGATTCAATGTCGGCACCCAGGTGCTCGGCCAGTTCGGCGATCTGATTGATGAAACTGATCTTGGTCGCGAGCATGCAATTGGCGGCGTATTTGGTCAGCTCGGCGCTGCGCAGGTCCATGAACATGATGCGATCGTGGTTGCGGTTGAACGGCGAGTAGAGGTCGCGCATCACATCGCGCACCTCCTCGCGTTCGCAACCGATGATGATGCGGTCCGGGCGCCGGCAATCGGCCACGGCCGAGCCTTCTTTCAAGAACTCCGGGTTGGAGACGATATCGAACTGCAGCAACCGACCGGCCTTGATCAGGCATTTGTCGATGTGCGCGCGCAAGGCATCGCCGGTGCCCACCGGCACCGTGGATTTCTCCACCAGAATCACCGGTTGTTCGCGATGCCGGGCCACGGCGTCACCCACCGACATCACGTACTGCAAGTCGGCCGAACCGTCCTCGCGTGACGGCGTACCGACCGCGATGAACAACACTTGGCCATGCTGCACCGCGAATTTTTCGTCGGTGGTGAATTGCAGGCGCCTGGCTTCCAGGCTTTCGCGCACGAGGCTGGCGAGCCCCGGTTCGAAAATGCTCACGTGGCCTTGTTGCAGCAATTCAACTTTCTTCGCGTCAATGTCCATGCACACCACGTCATGGCCGACTTCCGCCAGGACGGCCGCTTGCACCAGACCCACATAACCGCTACCAAATACACTGATTTTCATGGAGCACTCCTGAATTCGGGCGCGCGAGCCGGACGAGAATTGATGGTAATGACCCCGAGCATGACCAGGGCCACCCCAAGGGTTTTGGACAGGCTGAAGGCTTCGTTGAACCACGGCAGGCTGGCCGCCAGCAGGTACACCAGCGCATAGCTGATGCTCAGCAGCGAATAGGCCCGGCCCAGCGGCACATCGCGCAGGGCGAGCAGCCAGCACAGCATCGACAGGGCGTAAGCCAGAATCGCGGCGGTGACCACGGCGACCGCCGCCAGATCGATGTGCGCCGTCAGCAGGTGTTCCGGGGCGGGCAGGCGGGTCATGCTCCAGCGCATGGCCAACTGCGCCGCGCTGACGAGCAGCACACTGCCCATGGCGAATGTCACTCCGCGCCGCAGGCTCATGCGTGCCGCCCCAACAAGATGACGCCACCGATGACCAGCGCTACCCCCAGCCAGTGCTGACGGTCGATGGTTTCGTGAAAGACAAATCGGGCAATCAATGTCACCAGCACAAAATTCAGGCTGAGCATCGGATAGGCGATGCCGACTTCAAGGCGCTGCAACACCAGCAACCAGACCAGCAGGCCCAGCCCGAGCGCGACCAGCGCCAGCCACAGCCAGGGCGTGCGCAATTTCTCGCGCCACGTCGATGGCTTGCCGCGCCAACTCTCCACGGCGTATTTCTGGGCGATCTGGCCGAGGCACGTCAGCCCGCACGCGGCCAACAGCAGCAACAGGCTCATGGCGCTCCCTGCGGGAAGATCAGAATCACCAGGTTGCCTTGTTCATAGCGTTTGCCATCCTTGGGCAACCGGTCGATTTCTTGCAGTTCATCGTCACCTTTGACCCGCATCACCACCCCGACCGACCCGTTGCGGCGGGCTTCGCGCATCCACTGTTGCACCTGATCGGGGTCGACCCGTTGCTTGGCGCCGTCAGGATAGGCAAGGCCATATTTCAATTCGCCTATCGTGTTGTACAACGCCACGTCCGGGCGTTTCAGGCGCCAGGCCAGCGCCGACGCGGCGCCAAGGTCGTTGCTCAGCAGGCGGTCGGTTTGCGCCAGTTCATCGATGTGATGCTGGATAAATTGGTCAGGCGTTTTGTTCGCCACCACCGATTTAGGCAGCCCCGCCGGAATCAGCCCTATCAGCAACAAGCTGCCAATGGCCGGTGCGGCCCAGCATTGCAGCGGCCGGAAGGCTTGCAGCAGGTTGGCCATGATCCAGCCGATGAGGCCGATGAAGATCAGCACCAGGCTGTGCAACTCATGGTCGTACAGCGGCTTTTTCAGTTGCAGATAAACCAGCGCGATCAGGGTGATCAGGCCCAGCGCCAGATTCAGCAAACCGTTGATCCCAAGGGCCCGGCCCTGTTCGAGCTTCAACCGGTCGGCCACCGCGCTACCCAGCAACAGCGCCAGCGGCAGCAGGCACGGCAGGATGTAACTCGGCAATTTGCCTTTGCTGATGCTGAAGAACAGCAACGGCATCAACAGCCACAACAGCAGGAAACCGATGTTGGCCTGGCCGCGCGTCTGCCACGCCTGCTTGAGCGCTGGCGGCAACATTCCCACCCACGGCAAACTGAATGCGACCAGCAACGGCAGATAGAACCACCACGGCGCGTCATGTTGCGCGTCGTCCCCGGCAAAGCGCCGGATGTGTTCGTGCCAGAAGAAGAATCGCCAGTAGTCGGGCTCTTGCGAGTGAACGGCGAGCACCCACGGCAGGCTTACCGCGACCGCCACGGCTATCGCGACGGGCCCGTAGACCAGCAATTCTCGCCAGCGTTTTTGCCAGGCCATGTAGGGCAGGGCGACCAGCACCGGCAGCAGCCAGGCGAGAAAGCCCTTGGTCATGAAACCCATGCCGCAGGCCAGCCCCAGCACCGCCCAGCCAATCAGGCGCTGACCACGGCCGACACTGTCGAGCGCGAACCACAAGGCGACCAGGCTCAGGTTGACCCAAAAGGTGAATTGCGGATCAAGGTTGGCGTAACCGGCCTGTCCGCCGATCACCGTCAAACTCATGTACAGCAACGCGCAGACGAAGCTTTTGCGCGGGTCGTTCCACAGGCGACGGGCGATCAGGAAACACAACACCACGCTCAACGCCATGCTCAGGGCGGAGACAAAGCGCACGCCGAACAGGTTCTGGCCGAACACGGCCTGGCTGGCGGCGATCATCCAGTAACCCGCCGCCGGTTTTTCGAAATAGCGCAGGCTCATGAAATGCGGCGACACCCAGTTGCCGCTCAGCAGCATGTCCTGGCTGATTTGTGCGTAGCGGGTTTCGTCCGGAATCCATAAACCGTGGGTGCCCAGCGGCAGCAAATACGCCACGGCGCACACCAGCAGCAACAACGGCAATGCCCAGCGTTTGCTCATGCGCTTTGCACTCCCAGCCAGCCTTCGCGGCCTTCCAGGGCGCCGCGCACCACCTTGCCGGTGGGCAAGCGATCAGGCGCGGCGGGCAGTAGATCGCCCAGCGGTGTGAAACAGATACCTCGCTGACGTGCATCGGCGAGCAGTTGACGGAAATCGTTGGCCATCAGAATCCCTTCTACCTCGGCATGGATTGTGTAGACGTTGAGTTTTTCAGGGCTGAAGCGATCAAGAATGAACGCGTTGAAGTCCTTGGCGGCCACCGTTGGCCCCACCACTTCATCGAAGGTCGGCAGGTCCACCGGAATCTGCGGTGCGCCCAGGCCACCGCCAGCCAATGTCGGTTGAAACAGACTCTGGCCGCGACAATCGCTGTTGTAACGAAAGCCGAAGGCTTGCTTGGCCTCGATCACGCGCTCGTCGGCGCGCCAACCGGCAGCCGCCGAGCAATCGACGGGTTGGCCGAGGATGTCGCTGAGGGTATCGACGCCCTGGCGGATCTGTTCGATCAGTTGGGCGTCGCTCCAGTGACCGGCATTCGCCTGCCAGCCGTGGTGGTCCCAGGCGTGCAGGCCGACTTCGTGCCCGGCCGCCTGTGCCTGGCGCATCAAGTGCCCCAGGTCCCGACCGATCGGTTTGCCCGGCCACGCGGTGCCGGCCAGCAGAATGTCCCAGCCGTACAGGCCGGCGGCGTTGGAACGCAGCATCTTCCACAGAAATTGCGGGCGAATCAGGCGCCATAAATGGCGCCCCATATTGTCCGGCCCGACACTGAAGAAAAACGTCGCCTTGACCTGCGCTTCGTCCAGCATTTCCAACAACCGGGGCACCCCCTCGCGGGTGCCTCGGTACGTATCGACATCGATTCGAAGGCCTGCCTGCATCAGTGCTTGTCCGCGATTTCGAGCATGGCCTCGCGCAGGAAAAAGTCGAGGGTGTTGCCGATGGTCTCGCTCATTTCAACCGTTGGCGTCCAGTCAAGCAGGCGCTTGGCATTGGCAATGCTCGGTTTACGGTGCGACACGTCCTGATAACCGGTGCCGTAGAACGCCTTGCTCTCGACGTCGCGGAACCCGGCGAACGGCGGGAAGTTGGCGCGCAGCGGATGCGCCTCGAACTGACGCAGCAGTTCTTCGCCCAGTTGGCGAATACTCGCTTCATTGTCCGGGTTGCCAATGTTGATGATCTGGCCGTTGCAGGCATCGTTGTCGTTGTCGATGATCCGCGCCAGGGCTTCAACACCGTCGGCGATGTCGGTAAAGCAGCGCTTCTGCTCGCCGCCATCGAACAGGCGAATCGGCGTGCCTTCCACCAGGTTGAGGATCAGTTGCGTGATCGCCCGGGAGCTGCCGATCCGTGCCGAGTCCAGACGGTCGAGGCGGGGGCCCATCCAGTTGAAAGGACGGAACAGGGTGAAGTTCAGGCCTTTCTGACCGTAAGCCCAGATCACCCGGTCCAGCAGTTGCTTGGAGATCGAGTAGATCCAGCGCTGCTTGTTGATCGGCCCGACCACCAGGTTGGAGGTGTCTTCGTCGAAGTTCTGGTCCTGGCACATGCCATAGACTTCGGAGGTCGACGGGAAGATCACGCGCTTGTTGTATTTGACGCAGTAGCGCACCAATTTCAGGTTTTCTTCGAAATCCAGCTCGAACACGCGCAGGGGATTGCGGGTGTACTCGATCGGCGTGGCAATCGCCACCAGCGGCAGGATCACGTCGCACTTCTTGATGTGGTACTCGATCCACTCCGAGTGAATGCTGATGTCGCCTTCGACGAAGTGGAAACGCGGATGGCTGCGCAGACGGTCGATGGCGTCGGAGCCGATGTCGAGGCCATACACCTCGTATTTGTCGTCACGCAGCAGGCGCTCGGACAAGTGATTGCCGATGAAACCGTTGACGCCAAGGATCAGCACCCGGGTACGACGCGGGGCGCGGCCGGATTCGGCGCCGCGCAGCACGGAACCGTCGACCAGCCCCAGTTCATTGGCCAGTTGCGGGCCGCTGAGGTACAAGCCGTTGTCGTTGCGTTGACCGGCGGTAATCACCAGCGAGTCTTCACCGCAGGCAATGCGCAGCGGATCGACGCTGATGACCCGGCCCGGCGCCTGGCCTTCGTTGCCCTTGACGACTTCCGCGCTCCAGACGATCAGTTTGTGCTCGCCCACCGCGCAAAACGCACCCGGATACGGTTGGGTCACGGCGCGCACCAGATTGAACAGTTCTTCAGCGGGGCGCTTCCACAGCAGTTTGCCGTCAGCCGCGGTGCGACGACCGAACACGGTGGCTTTCGATTCGTCCTGTTGGGTCTCGCTGACTTTACCGGCGAGCAACGCCGGCAGTGTGTCGCGCAGCAGATCGGTGGCTGCTACGCGCAATTTGCCGTGCAGGGTCAGCGCGGTGTCGCTGCGGTCGATGGCGACTTTTTGCTGGGCGAGGATGGCGCCGGCGTCGGCGCGCTTGACCATGCGGTGCAGGGTCACGCCGGTTTCCGTTTCGCCATTCACCAGCACCCAATTGGCGGGTGCGCGGCCGCGATAACGCGGCAGCAGCGAACCGTGCAGGTTGAACGCGCCTTTGCGGGCGGTGGCCAACAGCGGCTCGCTCAACAGGTGGCGGTAGTAGAACGAGAAGATGTACTCGGGATCGAGCTTGGCGATGCGCTCGATCCACAGCGGATGGTTGGCATCTTCCGGCGCGTGAACCGCAATGCCTTTGCGCGCGCACAGTTGCGCAACGGAGCCGTAAAAGGCGTTTTCCTTCGGATCATCGGCGTGGGTAAACACTGCCGCAATCTCAAACCCGGCAGACAGCAGGGTTTCGATGCCGGCACAGCCAATATCGTGATAGGCGAAGACAACAGCTTTTGCGCTCATGAGAGAACCTGATCTGAAGAAGTGGAAGTGAGGCCGTCAACGGTGACAACGGGAGCGGGGTTGGCAGGCTGGCTGCGCAGGATTTTTTCGATGAAGAACCGAGGACGCGCGCGGACGTCGCTGTACATGCGCCCCAGGTATTCGCCCAGCAGGCCCATGCCGATGAATTGCCCGCCGGTGAACACGAACAGCACGGCGAACAGCACGAAGGTGCCGTCGCCCGCCCATTCGGCGCCGAACACCAGCCGCAGGAAGATCAGCGCGGTGGCGAACAGCACGCCGAGCCCGGCCATGGCGAAACCGACGATGCTCAGCAGGCGTAGCGGTGTGGTGGTCATGCAGGTGATCAAGTCGAACATCAGATTGACCAGACGCATCGGGCTGTATTTCGATTCGCCGTGTTCACGTTCGGCGTGCATCACCAGGATTTCCGTGGTGTGCCGCGCGAAGCTGTTGGCCAGGATCGGAATGAACGTGCTGCGCTCGCGGCAGGCGAGCATCGCGTCGACGATGCTGCGGCGGTAGGCGCGCAGCATGCAGCCGTAATCGCTCATGGCGACGCCAGTGGAGCGCTGCACGGCAAGGTTGATCAGCTTCGACGGCCAGCGACGCAAGGCCGAGTCCTGCCGGTTGTTGCGCACCGTGGCGACCACGTCGTAGCCCAGTTCGGCCTGCGCCACCAGGCGCGGAATTTCTTCCGGCGGGTTTTGCAGGTCGGCGTCGAGGGTGATGATGACATCGCCTTTGCACTGTTCAAAACCGGCCATGATGGCGGCGTGTTGGCCGTAGTTGCGGTTGAGGATGACCGCCACCACCGGGCTGCATTCGCGGCTGGCCGCGTCCTCGAGGATTTGCGCGGAGTTGTCGCGGCTGCCGTCATCGACCAGGACGATTTCGTAGTCGTGATGCAACTGCTGGCACGCCGCTTCGGTGCGCCGCAGCAACTCCGGCAGGCTGTCTTGTTCGTTGTAGACCGGGATGACGATCGACACACAACGGATCGGATAAGGTTTCACAGGCGTCTGTCCAAAGTGTTTTCAATGGCGTCGACGACACGGTCGACGTCATCAAAGGTCATGTCGGGGAACAGCGGAATCGAGCACAGGCGTGCCGAATTCCATTCGGTGTCGGGCAGGTAAAGGTTAGGGAAGCGCTGGCGGTACCAGGTGTGCAGGTGCGTCGCGATGAAGTGAATGCCGGTGCCGATGTTCTGTTCCTGCAAGCCCTTCATGAACGCCTCGCGGTCCAGGCCGCAGCGCTCGGCGTCGATGCGCAGGATGAACAGGTGCCAGGCGTGCTGTTGCGAGTGGGCCGGCATGGCCAGCGGTTGCACGGTCGAACCTTCCAGCCGTTGCAGATAAGCCTTGGCCAGTTCGGTGCGCTTGGCGTTGATCTCGTCCAGACGCTCCAGTTGCACCAGGGCGATGGCGGCATTGATGTCGGCCAGGTTGTATTTGAAGCCCGGTTCCATCACCTGAGCTTGCGGTTTGCGGCCACCGGTCAGGCGGTCGTAGGCATCGACGCCAAGCCCGTGAAACTTGAGCATGCGTACTCGGCTGGCCAGGGCTTCGTCATCGCTGACGAACATGGCACCTTCGGCGCAGGTCATGTTCTTGATGGCGTGGAACGAGAAAATCGCGGTGCCTTGGGCGCCGACACGCCGGCCCTTGTAGACAGTGCCCGCCGCATGGGCGGCGTCTTCGATGACCGCAATGCCGTGTTTGTCGGCCAGCGCATACAGCGGATCGAGGTCGAACGCGGCACCGGCGTAATGCACCGGAATAATGGCTTTGGTGCGCGGGGTGATGGCGGCTTCGATGCTTGCCAGATCGCTCATCAGCGTCTCGCGATCGACATCCACGAATACCGGTGTCGCACCCAGCAGGCAGATCATGTTGGCGGTCGAGACCCAGGTCTGCGACGGGGTAATCACTTCATCACCGGGACCGATTCCCAATGCCAGCAAGGTGATGTGCATGCCACCGGTGGCGGACGAAAGTGCAACCGCATGCCGGCAACCGACATAGTTGGCGAACTGTTCTTCCAGTTGCTGGTTTTTCGGCCCGGTAGTGATCCAGCCCGAACGTAATACTTGCTCTACGGCTGCAATTTCTTCATCGCCGATACTGGGGCGGGAAAAGGGGAGAAACGCCTGATTCATGGGCACCTCGGGGCTAAAAAATAATAGCCTCTGGGGCTAAAAATGCGGATCCAAAGCAAGTGTAGACGCTAAAACAAAAGCCGTATCAATTGGTTACGGGTAAACGTGACAAAACTCACGGTTTGACTTTTACGCCCTTGGGCAGCCGGTTCGTTCGCCTTGCAGCGTCACAGTGAATGGACGCAAGGTTATGCCCGAATTTGTGAAAGGAACATCAAAAACCGGTCGATGAGACGTTTATTTCAATGCCATACAGCCGCTGTTCAGACTTCTGCCGTTCATCGCGACCGTTAGTGGAAAAGCCCTACGGAAGTTGATCTTTTTAGATGACGGTTGCTGCAGCCCTTAGTTGTTTTTACTGAATTGTTTTCATTCAAGGTCATGTCGGTTTGATTGACTTGTCGACTTCCGATCCCGGTGTTTCAAAGAGCACCCGATGAGCGTGTACCGGGCCCGGCTTGACCCGGCCGCTTCAGGGTTCGCTCAGCACGTGGGCGTGGCCGATGGTCGAGACCTGCACCGCACTGCCGGCGGGCGGCGCGTACATGCCGGAACTGCGCACCGTCAGGGATCGACCGGGTTGTTCAGCGCCGTTCAGCGCCTGTAATTCCACGGTCAAGGTGCAGGTGTTTCCGCTGAAATCACGCTCGGTGACCACCGCGCGGCAGCCGCCGGTTTCGGCCGCGCCGGGCTGGATGTCGACCAGGTGCAGTTGCTCGGGGCGCAACATGATCTGCGCGGTGTTGTTGTTTCGGTGGTTGTTGACCGGTATGCGCCCCAAATCGCAATGCGCCCAGCCGGCTTCAATCCGCGCCGGCATGACCACGGCATCGCCGAGGAACAGCGCGGTTTGCTGATCTTCGGGATAGCGATAAAGATCCAGCGGATGCCCCGACTGCACCAGCCGACCGTCGCGCATCACTGCCAGCTGATCGGCGAACGACAGCGCTTCGCTTTGATCATGGGTCACCAGAATGGTGGTGACGCCCGCGTCGGCCAGCAGCCGTGCGACCATTTTGCGCATGGCGCCGCGCAGGCCGGTGTCGAGCGCTGAAAACGGTTCGTCGAGCAACATCAGGCGCGGCTGCTGCGCCAAGGCCCGGGCCAGCGCCACTCGTTGCTGCTGGCCGCCGGACAGTTCGTGCGGCCAACGGTTCGCCATGTTCGAGTCCAGCGCCACGCTGTCCATTAGCTCGGCGATGCGCAACTGCCTGGCCTCGCCCTTCAGCGCCAGCCCGAAACCGATATTGGCGGCCACGCTCATGTGCGGGAACAGGGCGCCGTCCTGCGGCACGTAGCCGATCAGACGCTGATGCGCCGGGACTTCATGCGTCTCGTCGACCAGCGTCTGGCCATTGAGCGTGAGCCGGCCCGAATCCGGAAATTCAAACCCGGCGATCATCCGCAGCAACGTGGTTTTCCCCGAACCGGACGGCCCGACCACCACCGTGCGGCTGCCCGTGGGCACCGACAGGCTGATGTTTTCCAGGGCCTGATGGCTGCCGTAGGCCTTGTAGATCGAATGGAGTTCCAGTGCGTTCATCGGCCCGCCGTGCGTTTGGATTGGTGATAGAGAATCGCCGTCAACGGCAGCGACAGCAGGATCATCAGCAGCGCGTAAGGCGCGGCGGCGGCGTAGTCGATTTCGCTGGTCAGTGCCCAGAAACCGGTGGCCAGGGTGCGCGTGCCGTTGGGTGCGAGCAACAGGGTGGCGGTCAATTCATTGGTAATCGCCAGAAACACCAGCGCGGCGCCCGCTGCTGCACCGGGCGCGGCCAGGCGCAGGGTGATCAGCCACAACGCCCGCGCCGGCGTGCGGCCGAGGCTGCGGGCGATGTTTTCGAGTTCCACCGGCGCCTGGGCGATGCCCGCGCGCAAGCTGATCAAGGCGCGCGGCAAAAACATCAGCAGATAGGCAAGCAGCACGGTAATCGTCGTCTGGTAGATCGGCCGGGCGAAATGGATGGTCAGCGTCACCAATGCCAGGGCCACGACAATCCCCGGCAACGAGCTGGTGATGTAATTGCAACTCTCCAGCAATCGCTGCAAGCGGCCCGGTGAACGAATCGACAGCCAGGCAATCGGGACGGCGGCGCAGGTGGTCAGAACGGCACCCGCCGCACCGAACAGCAGCGTTTGTTCCAGCGCCGGCAGCAACGCGGGCAAGTCCCAGACCTGCGCGCCCCCCGCGATCAACCATTGGCCGAGCGTGATCAACGGCACACCCAGTGCCAGTGCGCAGGTCAGCCCCTGCAGGATCAGCGCGAGTGCGGTGGTGGTCGATGACAGGCGCACGACCCTTTGCTCGCGAGCGCTGCCGGAGCCGACCCGGGCGTAACGCGCACTGCCGCGAGCCGCCGATTCGACGGTGAGCATCGCCAGGCAACTGAGGGCAAGCACCCCGGCCAGCATGTTCGCGGCCGGACCGTTAAAGGTCGATTTGAACTGATCGAAAATGGCGGTGGTGAAGGTGTCGAAGCGAATCATCGCGTACAGGCCGTATTCGGCCAGCAAATGCAGGCCGACCAGCAACGCGCCGCCGCAGATTGCCAAGCGCAATTGCGGCAACACCACGCGCCAAAACACCGCCCAGGGCTTGAGCCCGAGTGATTCGCCGACGTCTTCAATGGCGGGGTCGAGCCGGCGCAAGGTGGCGGCAATCGGCAGGTACAGAAACGGGAAATAGGCGATCACCGAGACCAGCACCCCGGCAAACAATCCGTGAATCGGCGGGACCAGACTGACCCACGCGTAACTGTGGACGAAGGCCGGCACCGCCAGCGGCGCCGTCGCCAATAACGACCACAGGCGTCGACCGGGCAAATTGGTGCGTTCCGTCAACCAGGCCAATGTCAAGCCGAGCGCCACGCACAGCGGAATAGTGAGCAACACCAGCAGCACGGTGTTGATCAGCAACTCACCGACCCGTGGCCGGAACACCAGCGGCACAATCGCCGTCCAGCCGGTTTGAATCGAGACGCCGATCACGAAGGCAATCGGCAGCAGCGAGAGCAACGACACCAGCACTGACAAACCGATCACCCACGCGCCGCCACGACCGGCAAACAGGCCACGGCCACGACGTCGCAAGTGGGCGGGCATCGCCGAAGGGATACCCGTTGGCAAGGTTTCAGGCATCACTTAAAGCAGTCCCGCCTGAGTCATCAGCTCCACGGCTTTTTTGCTGTCGAGTTTGGACGCGTCGACTTTCGGCGCATCGAGCTGCTGCAAAGGCACCAGTTTTGGATTGGATTCGGCGTTTTTGCCCACCGCGTACTCGAACGACTTGCCGGTTTTCAGGATCTCCTGGCCGTCTTTGCCGGTGACGTATTTGAGGAAGGCCTGGGCTTGTTCCTGATGTTTGCTGGACGCCAGTACACCGCCGCCCGAGATGCTGACAAATGCCCCCGGATCCTTGTGCTTGAAGTAATACAGCGCGGTGTTCTTGCTGTTTTCGCCGGTCTTGGCCTGATCACCAAAGCTGTAATAGTGATAGATCACGCCGCTGTCGATCTGCCCGGCGTTCACCGCCTTGAGCACGGCGCTATTGCCGCAATACGCGGTGAAATTGCTTTTCATGCCTTTCAGCCACGCCAGGGTGGCGGCTTCACCCTTGAGCTCCAGCACCGCCGCGACGATGGCCTGGAAGTCGGCCCCGGCGGGGGAGGCACCCCAGCGACCTTTCCAGTTCGGGTCGGCGAGGTCCATCAACGATTTCGGCAACTCGGCCTCAGGCAATTTGCTCGGGTTGTAGACGAACACCGTGGAGCGGGCGGCGATCCCCACCCACTTGCCATGCGCCGGACGATACGCCGCGTCCACCTGCTCCAGGGTGGTCGGCGCGACCGGGGCGAACAGCCCGGCGTTGTCGACCAGCACCATCGCCGGGGAGTTCTCGGTGAGGAACACATCGGCCGGGGAGGCGCTGCCTTCCTGCACGATCTGGTTGCCCATTTCGGTGTCGTCGCCGTTGCGCAACGTGACCGGGATGCCGGTTTCCTCGGTAAAACCCTCGGCCCAGGACTTGGTCAGGCTTTCGTGTTGCGCGTTGTAGACCACGATGCCAACCGTATCCGCTGCATAGACGTGGCCCGCAGTGATCAACGCAGTGGCCAGCAGTGCTTGTTTGAAGAACGAAGGAAAAGAGGGATTCATTCTGTGGCGGCTCCTGTTTTTTTTAGAATCGTGCACGCAGATTCGACAGAATCGACGGGGAAGGTCGCCGATCAGTGTAGTTCAATAGGAATCATTTGCATGTTTGGCGCGCGGCAAATGTACGGCCCGACATGAGAAAAAATCGTTAATTCATTGGCTGGGCGGGCAACCTTTTTGCGGGTTGCTGGCCGCTTGACCAATCAACGCAGCCAGGCGCTTGACGTTGTTCTGCTGCGCCGTCACCAGATCGTCAATGCTCGCGCCCGACGGTGTCTGCAACGTGCTGCGGCAGGTGACCGAGGCGTTGCTGGTGGCAGCGGCACCAACACCGCGCAGGCGCCACGTCGCATCGATCAGCCCGTATTGGCCGGGAATCGAATCAAAGCGCTGCACATCGACCAGCAGTGACAACCTGTGTGGAGGGTTGACGTCGGCCAGTTGATCCACCAGTGCACTGCGCAGTTCCTCCGCCAGCGTCGCCCCCCACCATTCGGTTTCAAGAAACGCCAAACCGCTGTTACCTTCGCGAATCACTACCTGCGGCCGGTCGACTTGCGCTGGCACGCTGACGCTCTCGATCTGGATTTCGGTCACGCTGCCCCGCGCCGGGCCGCCGGGATGGGACGGCATCAGGGTGTGGTAGTGAATCGGTTGACTGCGGCATGCCGCGAGCAGCAGCAGTGCGGCAACCAGGGGAATCTTCGGCGAACAAGCCATGCGTGTTGCTCCTGTCAGGGTCACTGTTTCAGCTCCTTCGGCCCGGCGTCGTCAGGTCGGCCACGGATCAACGATTCCGGATGCCGGCCAAGGTAATCCGAGAGTTCACGCAGGGAGCGCGACATGCGTTTGAGTTCGTCCATGGTCTGGGTCAGTTGCTCGCGTTGCGGCGAGTCGTCGGCCAGGGTCGAGTTGGCGGATTGCAGGGTTTTGCTGACGTCGTTGAGTGTGGTTTGCACGCTCGGTAAGGTCTTGGCGTTGAACTGGGTCAGGCCTTTGCGCAGTTCGACAAGGTTGCTGTCGAGGTTGTTGGCAATGCGCTCGATCGGCAGTTTGTTGACCTTGTCGACCATGGCTTCGAGTTTGCCTTGCAGTTCTTCGAGGCTGCCTGGAACGGTCGGGATCATCACCGGACGGGCGTTCGGATCGAACGCGACTTTTTCCGCTTTCGGGTAGAAGTCCAGCGCGATGTATAACTGGCCGGTCAGCAGGTTGCCGCTGCGGGCCTGGGCGCGCAGGCCGTTTTCGACGAAACCGCCGATCAGTCGGATACCGCCGGCTTCGTCGTTGGGGTCATGATTGAAGGCTTTGAGCAATTTGATGTGCGCCTGGCCCAGCCGTTGCGGGTAGATGACGATCCCGACGTTGACCGGAAAGCTTTTTTTCGTCGGGTCGAAATCGAGGTTGATCGAGACCACTTTGCCGATTTCCATGCCGAGGAATTCCACCGGCGCATTGACCTTCAAGCCGCGCAGGGCCTGCTCGAAACGCAGGCTCAGGTATTGCGGCTTGCCGTTCGGCGGGGCGAGGGCGCTCTGCTGATCGTCGAACAGTTCGTAGGCGTACTCTTCCGCTGCCGGCTTGTCGTCGGGGCTGTATTGCGGCGCGCGAAACGCGATGCCACCCACCAGAATCGACGACAACGACTCGGTCTTCACCGAAAAACCATTGGCGCCGACGCTCACATCCACACCGCTGGCGTTCCAGAACCGGGTATTTTCCGTGACGTATTGATCATTCGGTGAGTGGACGAACAGTTCGATATTCACACCTTTACCGTCCGGGTCGAGGGCGTACGCGACCACTTGGCCGACCGGGATCTTGCGGTAATAGACCGGCGAACCGATGTCCAGCGAGCCAAGGTCTTCGGTGTGCAAGGTGAAGCGCTTGCCCGGCTCGCCATAAGTGATGGGCGGCGGGTTCTCCAGCCCCTGGAAGTTCTTCGCACGTCCATTGGCCTGACCGATATCGGCGCCGATGTAATCACCCGACAACAAGGTATCGATGCCCGACACGCCGCCCGCGCCGATGCGCGGCCGTACCACCCAGAACTGCGAATCCTCACGGGTGAAACTTTCAGCCTGCTTGGCCAGTTTGATCGTGGCGTTGACGCTTTTCTGGTCGTCGCTGAGCTGCACGTCGGAGACGCGACCAATGACCACGCTGCGGTATTTGACCTCAGTCTTGTCGGCGGTCAGCCCGCTACCGGTCTTGAAGTTGACGACAATGGTCGGTCCTTCCTGAAGGAGGCTGTGGACCACCAGCGAAATGCCCACCAGTACCGCCACAATCGGCACGATCCAGACCAGCGACACGCTGAAACGACGGGTCTTTACCGATGCTTGCCCAGGGGCTTGCGGCCCGTCAGTGGCTTGCGACTTCATCCATGACCTCCTCGTTTTGTAGGTTTTGCGGCTCTTTGTCCCAGATCAGTCGCGGATCGAAACTCATCGCCGAGAGCATGGTGAACACCACCACCAGGCCAAAGAACAGGATGCCTGCACGCGGCTCGATGTCGGCCAGGGCCTGGAACTTCACCAGTGAGGCCACCAGCGCAACGACAATGACGTCCAGCATCGACCAATAGCCGATCACCTCGACAAACCGGTACAGCTTCGAGCGTTCCTTGCGCGCCCACTGGCTGTCGCGGTGGACCGTGACCAGCAGCAGCGTGATGGCGACGAATTTGATGCCCGGCACCGCGATGCTGGCGATGAAAATGATCAGCGCGATGTCCCAGGCGCCGGCCTCCCAGAACTCCAGCACACCGCTCATGATTGTGCTGTCGGCGCCATTACCGACCATTTTGGTGTTCATCACCGGCAATAGATTGGCCGGGATATAAAACGCCAGCGCCGTGAACATGAAAGCCCAGGTCCGGGCCAGCGAATTGCTTTTGCGTCGATGCAGCGGCGCGCCGCAGCGTTCGCATTGTTGCGGGTTGTCGGTCATGTCACAGGCCATCTCGCAGGTATGGCACAGGCACAGGTTGAGTTCGCTGGCGACGGGAGGCCTGGTCATGAGATGTCCCACAGTTCGCGGATGTCGCGCCCGGCGAGGCGGATCATCATCAGGCTCAATACGGCGAGGGCAAACAGACCGATGCCGGGCAGCACATCGAGCAGCCCGGCGAGTTTGATCACCGCAACCATCGCCCCCAGCAGGCAGACTTCGAGCATGCTCCAGGGCCGAAGGCTTTCCAGCCAGCGCATGCAGAATTTGAACCCGGGCGCGCGGCGAGAGGCGAGGGCGTAGCTCAGGACCCAGATCAACAGCAACAGCTGGAAAATCGGCGCGATGATCATCGCGATGGCCGCGACCATGGCGATAAACGTGATCGGCCCCAGGCTCAGTGCCATGACCGAATCCCAGAGCGTTGCACTGTTTTTCAGGCCTTGCAGGTTGATGCTCATGACCGGGTAGAAATTGGCGAAAATCCACAGCACCAACGCCGCGTACGTCAGCGCCAGGCGTTGCTCGACCGTCAGGCCGTTATAGCGCTGGAGCACGCCGCCGCAACGGGTACACAAGGTTTTTTGATGTTTGGCGAGCGTGACTCTTTCATACACACAGTCGCAGTGCTCGCAAATGATCAACTGGTCTGTAGACACCATGGGCCAGGCTCGACGAGGGTCAGGAAATAATGAGCACCTCCTCAATATAGAAGCGCCTCGCGATAGAGCAAACCGAAAGGCGCAATTGGCTGCCAGGCCGGGTTATCGTTTTTCGTCGGCGGTGAACCGGTCATCGTTGCGCTTCAGCCCAGCAACTCGCGCAAGCGATACCAGAACATCCCCAGCGCCAGCAATGGCGAGCGCAGTAATGGCCCGCCGGGGAAGGTCATGTGCGGCACGGCGCTGAACACATCAAACCCCTGACTGTGCCCCGCGTGGATCGCCTCGCCCAACAGCTTTGCGCACCAGTGCGTGACGTTCAGGCCATGCCCCGAATATCCCTGGGCATAGAACACGTTCGGGTGCTGGCTCAAGCGCCCGACCTGCGGAAAACGATTGGCCGAGATACCAATCATGCCGCCCCACTGATAGTCGATGCGCACGTTGGCCAACTGCGGGAACACCTTGAGCATCTGCGGGCGCATGTACGCTTCGATGTCTGCCGGATCGCGACCGGAATAGTGGCAGGCACCGCCGAACAGCAAGCGCTGGTCCGCCGAGAGCCGGTAATAATCCAGGCCGACTTTCTGGTCGCACAGCGCCAGGTTCTGCGGGATCAGTTGCGCGGCCATGTCTGCCGACAACGGTTCGGTGGCGATGATGTAGCTGCCCGCTGGCAGTACCTTGCCGCTGAGTTTCGGTTCGAGTTCATCAAGGTAGGCGTTGCACGCCAGCACCAGGCTGCCGGCGCGCACGGTGCCACCGGCGCAACGGACCTGCGCGGTGCTGCCGTGGATCAACTCCAGCACCGGGCTCTGCTCGAAGATTTTCACCCCCAGCGATTGCGCCAGTCGTGCTTCACCCAGCACCAGGTTCAGCGGGTGCAAATGGCCGGAACCCATGTCGATCAGACCGCCAGCGTAGACGCCCGAGTTCACCACCTGCTGGCGGATCTGTTGCGGGCCGACCAGTCGCGTCTCATGGGCATAACCTGACGCCGCCAGGTGCGCCTGCTCGACGTTGAACGCCTCGAATTGCGCCTGGGTGTTGGCCAGCTCGCAGAAGCCCCAGCGCAAATCGCAGTCAATCCCGTGTTCGCGGATGCGCTTGCCCACCAGCTCCACCGAATCGACGCCCGCGCGTTCCATGTACTGCACGCCTTCTGCGCCGACATAACGGGCCAAACCGCTGACATCATGGCCGATGCCGCGAATCAGTTGCCCGCCGTTGCGCCCGCTGGCGCCCCAGCCGATCCGCCGTGCTTCCAGCAGCACCACCGAGAGCCCGCGCTGCGCCAGTTCGATCGCGGTGTTGACCCCGGTGAAACCGCCGCCAATCACGCAGACATCGACCACCAGGTCCTCGGCCAGCGAGGGCAACGGCGTCAGGCTGTGGGCGGTCGCCGCGTAATAGGATTGCGCGTGTTGGTTGTTCATTTGTTGGACTTCACTTTGCTCCAGGAACGGGTCATCAATCGCATGATCGCCTGGGGCGGGGTGGTCGAAATGTAGAGTTTGTCGAGGACTGCCTGCGGCGGGTACACCTCGGGATTGTTCACCAGTGCCGGGTCCATGAATTCCTTCGCGGCCGGGTTCGGGTTGGCGTAACCGACCGAAGCGCTGACTTTGGCAATCACTTGCGGGTCGAGCAGGTAGTTGATGAAGGCATGCGCTTCTTTCGGGTTGGCGGCATCGGCGGGAATAGCCAGCAGGTCGAACCACAAGTTGCTGCCTTCCTTGGGAATGGCGTAGGCGATGTTCACGCCGTTTTTCGCTTCCTTGGCGCGGTTGGCCGCCTGGAACACGTCACCCGAATAACCGAACGCTACGCAAATGTCGCCATTGGCCAGGTCCGACACGTACTTGGAGGAGTGGAAATAGGTGATGTACGGCCGAATGCTCAGCAGCTTGGCTTCGGCTTTCTTGAAGTCTTCGGGGTTTTCGCTGCGTGGGTCCATGCCCATGTAATTGAGGATCGCGGGGAACACTTCGTCCGCCGAGTCCATCATCGACACGCCGCACTTGCTGAGTCTCTTGATGTTTTCCGGTTCGAACAGCACCGCCCAGGAATCGATGTGATCGATGCCCAGCACTTCTTTGACTTTGTCGACGTTATAGCCGATGCCGTTGGTGCCCCACAGGTACGGCACGGAGTGCTCGTTGCCCGGGTCGTTCTTCTCCAGCAGCGCCAGCAGTTTCGGGTCGAGGTTCTTGAAGTTCGGCAGCTGCGCGCGGTCCAGTTTGAGGAACGCACCGGCCTTCACCTGGCGGGCGAGGAAGTGGTTGGATGGCACCACGACGTCATACCCGGTGCGCCCGGCGAGCAGTTTGCCCTCCAGGGTTTCGTTGGAGTCGAAGACGTCGTAGATCACCTTGATCCCGGTTTTGGCCTGGAAGTCGGCGAGGGTGGTCTCGCCGATGTAATCGGTCCAGTTGTAGACGCTGACGGTTGGCTGAGCCTGTGCCACGGCACTGAACAACACGGCCAGCGCGACCGGAACCACGGATTTCAACAGACGCATATCGACACCTCTTGGAATTGTTGGATTTTTTGTGGGGGCGAGCTTGCTCGCGAAAGCGGTGGCACATTCAACATTGAAGTGACTGACCCACCGCTCCCACAGGGAAATGCAATCTCATGTCACAGCCGGGTTTCAGACGCTGAACAGCAGGAACTCCCGCTCCCAGGAGCTGATCACCCGTTTGAAGTTTTCGTGTTCGGCGCGCTTCACGGCGACATACCCACGGACGAATTTTTCGCCCAGGTAACGCTCGACGGTTGTGCATTCTTCCATCTGCGTCAGCGCATCTTCGATGGTGATCGGCAGGCGCAGGTTGCGACGTTCGTAGGCTCGGCCCTGCACCGCGGCGCTCGGTTCGACGCCTTCGACCATGCCGATGTAACCGCACAACAGGCTCGCGGCAATCGCCAGGTACGGGTTGGCGTCGGCACCGGGCAAACGGTTTTCCACGCGCATCGCTTCAGGGCTGGAGGTCGGCACGCGCAGGCCGACGGTGCGGTTTTCTTCGCCCCATTCGACGTTGACCGGGGCCGAGGTGTCCGGCAGGAAGCGGCGGAACGAGTTCACGTTCGGTGCAAACATCGGCAGCACTTTCGGGATGTACTTTTGCAGGCCGCCGATGTGGTGCAGGAACAGCTCGCTCATGTTGCCGTCGGCATCGACGAAAATCGGCTGGCCGGTGGCGATGTCGACCACGCTCTGGTGAATGTGCATGGCGCTGCCGGGCTCATCGCCAATCGGTTTGGCCATGAAGGTTGCGGCGACGTTGTGCTTGAGCGCCGCCTCACGCATGGTGCGTTTGAACACGGTGATCTGGTCCGCCAGGTCCAGCGCGTCGCCGTGACGGAAGTTGATTTCCATCTGCGCCGGGCCGTCTTCATGGATCAGCGTGTCGAGGTCCAGCCCTTGCAGTTCGCACCAGTCATAGACGTCTTCGAACAGCGGATCGAATTCGTTGGCGGCGTCGATGGAAAACGACTGACGACCGCTTTCCGCGCGGCCCGAACGGCCCATCGGCGCCTTCAATGGCAAGTCCGGGTCTTCGCAGCGCTGGGTCAGGTAAAACTCCATTTCCGGCGCGACAATCGGCCGCCAGCCTTTGTCGGTGTACAACTGCAAGACTTTCTTCAACACGTTGCGTGGCGACAGTTCGATCGGGTTGCCGAACTTGTCGAAGGTGTCGTGGATCACGATCGCGGTCGGCTCGATGGCCCATGGAATCACGTACACCGCGTTGGCGTCCGGCTTGCAGACCATGTCGATGTCGGCCGGGTCGAGCAGGTCGTAGTAGATGTCGTCGTCGACAAAATCCCCGGTTACCGTTTGCAACAGCACACTTTCCGGCAGGCGCATGCCTCGCTCATGCAGGAACTTGTTGGTGGGTGCAATTTTGCCGCGTGCAATGCCGGTCAAGTCACTGACCACACACTCGACTTCGGTAATCTTGTGATCTTTCAGCCACGTGAACAGCTGATCGAAGGGGACATTCATAAAGACCTCGTTATTGGTTTTATTAACGCCGGGGAGGGAGGTTTCATCCACCCCACGCTTCCCCTGAGGCGCGTTGACGACTATCTTGGGCGAGCCTTGCAGATCCATCTATCCACTTTAAGCAGCACCAAAACGCACCAAACGAGTGCGTAAGGTCATCCCATGTCAGCGTCCAGTCCGTTACAGGTTCAAGCGTTCAACACCGATGATGTCGCCGCGCAGATCCGCGCCACGCCGGGTTGGGTGCAGCACTATCAGCAGATGTCGCCGGGGCATTTCGCCGGACGCGTGCGTTACCTGGACCTGCACGGCGTGGAAATCTACGAGGAACAGATGAACACCCGCGTCGAGCAGAATTTCAGCGCCCCCCAAGGCTCGCTGGCGTTCTGTTTCGACCGCAGCGACAACGCGCTGTACGTGCTCAATGGCGAAAGTCGCAACATCTGGATCACCCCGGAGAACTACCAGGAAATCGCCGTGGTGTTCGGTCCGGAGTTTGTGCAGCGTCACGGTTTGAATGTCGCGCGGTTGGAAGGCTTGTTCATGTCGCCGCTGAACTCGGGGCAGAACGCCTTGTTCAGCCGCTGGCTGAGCGGCACGTTGACCCGGCTGGCCGAAACCCTGGACCCGCCCAGCAAGGAAGCGCTGACGCAGCAACTGCTCGAAGACTGCCTGTATATCCTCGACAACGCCTGCGTGCGCCTTGATCGCGGCGGCCTGCAGCGACGAACCGAAGAGCGGACGATCATGAAGCGCATCGGTGAATGGGCCGCCGATTCACCGGAAGAAACCCTCAACCTGATGGAGCTTTCCCAGGTTGCCGGGGTGTCTTTGCGTCAGTTGCAGCACGCGTTCAAGGCCTTCACCGGGATGACGCCGACTCACTGGTTGCGCTTGCGCCGCCTCAACAGCGCACACCGGGAACTGCTGGCCAAAACGCCCAATGAAACCACCGTCGCCGAAGTGGCGATGAATGGCTCGTTTTGGCATTTAGGCCGGTTTTCCAGCAGTTATCGCGCCTTGTTCAACGAACTTCCCAGCGAAACGCTCAAGCGCGCCGGGACGAAAAAAAGCCCGGTCTGAAACCGGGCTCTTTTATTTTCAAAGGTCTTTCTTCGCCTCTTTGTCGAGGTGTTTGTCTTCTTTGTGGCGTTCTTTGTCCAGGTGCCGCGCTTCCTTGTCCATTTCGTCGTCATCGTGTTTGACGCCCTTGTCGATTTCGCTGGCGTCATGATCCACGCCTTTATCAAGGTCACGATTGTCGTCCCTGATGTCCTTGGCGACGTCACCTTCAGCACTGACAAACCCTGTGTGCGCCATCAAGCCTAACGCCAACAGGGAAGAGGCCAACATGGCTGTGAATATCCGCATTCTGCTTCTCCGTGTGCAGTCACTGTCCCGAATGGACAAGCGTGATTAATACCTTAGCCATGAAACCGCCAACGGTGCCTGACTTTGTTACGAACGGTTGGCGGTGCGCCCGCATGCCTTCGGTTCGAGGGCATCAAGGCAAGCAAAAAGGTTGGCGAAATCAGACCGTAGCCGCCGGTTTGGCCAGTTCAATTCCGGCGGCGCCCAGGCGCTTGAGAATTTCAAACAGCAAATCGCTTTTGGTGGTGGCGACGATTCTCGGGCTGGCGACGTAACCAGTGACGGTCAGGGTGATGCCGTCCGGGCTCAGTTTGCTGAAACGGACAAAGGGCGCTGGTTTGGTGAGGATGGTTTCGTTCTCGGTGTACGTGTCGTAAAGCAGGTTCTGGACTTGCTCCGGATCGATGTCCAGCGGAAACACCAGCTCGAGTGTCGCCACTCCTTGGGCGCTGCCACCCAGCGTGACGTTGCGCAGGTTTTGCGAAATCAGTTGCGAGTTGGGCACGATGACAATCGAGCGGTCGCTGAGCTGGATTTCGGTGGCACGCACGTTGATGCGGCGAATGTCGCCTTCGACGCCGCTGATACTGATCAGGTCGCCGACCTTGACCGGGCGTTCGGTCAGCAGAATCAGGCCCGAGACAAAGTTTTTGACGATTTCCTGCAAGCCGAAACCGATACCGACCGAGAGGGCGCTGACGATCCACGCGAGGTTCGTCCACTTGATGCCGAGCGAGGACAAGGTCATCAGAACCACCAGCGCGTAGCCGATGTTGGCAAAAAGTGTGCTCAGCGAAGCGCACATGCCGGGGTCCATGTCGGTTTTGGGCAGGAACTCGTTGTCCAGCCAGCGACGAAAGGATCGAATCAGGTAAATCCCGATCAGCAACGCCAGCACGGCATTGAGCAGGTGGCCGGGGATGATGTTCAGTTTGCGCAGCCCGTCACCGCCGAGAATGGCGGTCGTCTGGGCAAACAACTGCCCGAGTGTCGTGCCGACGCCCCCCACAAACAATGAAATGACCGCGAGCAGCAGCAGGGCCGCGCGACCCGCTCCGGACAACACGATCGACATTTGCTCAAGGCGCACATCGCCAATCCCGAGCAGTTGTTTGACGGCTTTGCCGCTGGGGCTCTTGGCTGAAAACAGGTACTCGCAACCGTCCTTCAGCAGTTGAATCAGCAAATAGAAACCCGACAGGATGATGAAGCCCCAGACCAGTTCGTAGGTGATGAACCTGGCCAGTGAAACGTAGCCAATCAACAGGGCGAGCAGCGCCACCACCGTCGCGATACTGGCCACGGAATAGATCAGGCCGGCGAGGGTAGTGCTCGCTTCCGGGGTTTCGCCATTGGCCAACACGGCCCTTCGCGCCTTGCTGGCGCGCCGGAACAAGCTGCCGATAATCAACGCAACCACCAGGGCGACTACCCCGCGCCCGAAAATGATCGTGTCGGAACTCATGCCTGTGACATTGGTGATTTGCGCCAGGCCCACCAGTACCAATAGCGTGCAGGCCAGCACCCGGGGATAGGGTCTGATCGCCAGCGCGACGGAATCGGCAATCGCCGGCAGCCGCCAGGAGGGATGCCGGGTTGACAGCAACGCGCGGCTCAATCCGGTAATCAGGACGCAGGTATAGATGAGCTTTTCGAACTCGTCGGCGTAGTTCTGCATCATTGGCGATAACGGAAGTTGTCTTGTCAGCGCGTAAAACAGCAGTTGCATGGCGCATGCGGTGGTTAATACCGTGGCCAACACCGAGGCCAGCGCAAGGGTGCTTCGGCGCAATCGGCCTTCCGGCATCCGGTGAATGCACACCCAGGTCAGGCCGCGCTCGGCGATGCGTCGCCCCCAGGTCCAGATGGCCAGGGCCAGCGCGATCAGCAAGGCGCCCCACACGCGCTCGCCGGGTAACCAGGCAGCCGCCACGGCGTTGCTGGCCTGCCGGATGAAATCGTGCAGCCGCTCGCGGTCCTCCAGCAGTGGATGAAACAATGGCGCCCAAAATGCCGGCCCGAGGACGCTGCCGCTGCGCAGGGTGACTTCGGACTCCAGAAGGCTGCGCCGAATGCTGGCGATCTGCGTGATCAGATCGGCGGCGTTGCTTCTAAGTGCGGCCAGGGCATTCAAGTTGTAGTCGACGGCTTTCTTCTGCTCGAACAGGTAAGTTCTTTGCGTCGCGATGTCCGACTTCTCTGCCGCGATATCACCGAGTGACACCGGCCCCAAGACATCGAGCTGCGCCTGTAATTGCTTTTGTTCCGGCAACAGCGAAGCCTGCAGGTTGTCCACGTCACTGATAAACAACTGCACGGAATCTTGCAGGCCAACCATTTGGGTCAGGTTATTGGCCTGCGACACTTGCTGTTTAATGCGGTCAAGCCTGACTTGCAGTCCTTGCAGATCACTTTGGGAAACGGCAAACGACGATGTCCCGGGCGTGGGTGTTGAAAGCACTGGAAGGTCAGTAGCGGCCAACAACTCGCTACATGGCGCAAGCAGTGTGATGGCGACGAAAATCATTAACTTCAATGTATTTCGCATAGGACTGCTCGGCTCTGCTGTTGCTCGTTCAGCCTATTAGGTTAGGCCATCGCGGCAAATGAGCGAGCAAGTTAAGTCTTGTTCCCAAGGCACTGAACAATATCCCCCAAAAGTGGGGAACGGGCTGGACGGGATTGAACGGCCTCTAATGTGTCCTCTTGTCCGATAAAGCCTTTATTGGCGGTCTGGTCGCCGTTAACAGCGTGGGCAAATGGACAAGGTCAATTCATCAGCAATACTTCACTTCGCCATAAGTACCCGGTTGCGCCGATACCTGATCGAAAGTGATTAAACATCATTGGAGAGGTATGCCATGCAGTCGAATAAAAGTGCGTTGCCCAATGCTTTTGTTGGGCTGCTGACAGTGGACTTCAAGGCTGCCATTCGGGCGATGGCCCGCGATCCGCAAACGCGGCTCAAGCGTTAATCACCGCGCGGCGGTGCTGGCGGTGAACGCAAGTCAGAGATCGCAGTACGTACAACGAGAATGGAGTTCAGAACAATGAAACGACTTGTCCCTGTCCTGAGTGGCATTGCAGCCAGTGTCGCCTTGCAATTCCCCTTGCTGGCCTACAGCTACGAAGCTGCTGCCATTTCACCATCGATCAGTACGGCGCAAACAGTTGAGAGCCGCATCGGCAAACTGGAGTTCAAGGATGGCATGCCAAACAAGGAAACCCTGAACAAGGTCTACGACAACCTGGATTACATCCACGCCTTCAATGCCATCTCCAATACGTTTCAGGGGGTGAACATGGTGGCGCTGCGAAAAGGATTTGAGGCGGCGGGCGTCAAGGACAACGAAATTCTGATTTTTTCGAAGTTGATGGACGCCAGCTCCCTGTTCCTGACGGCGAACGCCGACACCATCTATTTCCTCGGCTTTCTCGACCTGAGCAAAGGGCCGATGGTGTTGGAAACGCCGCCCAACTCACTGGGCACCGTGGATGACTACTGGTGGCGCTGGCTGACTGACTTCGGTGCTCCCGGGCCGGACCGTGGTCAGGGCGGGAAATATCTGTTTTTGCCACCGGGTTACGATGGGCCGGTGCCTGAAGGTGGGTACTTCATTACCCGTGCTCGCACCACCAAGGCGTTGATTCTGGGGCGCGCATTTATGGAGAAAAGCGACCCGGTCCCGGTGGTGGAGGTGATCAAGAAAACCACCAGAATTTACCCTTACCAGGCGGGTGGCCTCGGCACGAGCGTCGCGCAATTCCTGGATGGGACGACAACGCTGGCGAAAATTACCGATCCGGCACCGACGGTGTTTCATGAAGGCAGCGGCCAGGTGATGAACACCATTCCGCCAAACGACTTCAGCGCCTACGAGATCTTGAACGAGATCGTGCAGCAAGAGCCTGCGACGTCACTGGACCCGGAACTGATGGGGTCACTGGCCGCCATCGGTATCGTCAAGGGCAAGCCTTTTGCGCCGGATTCACGGATGAAGACAATCATGACCGAGGCGCTGGCGACGGCCAACGCCACCTCGCGAAGCCTGTTTGCCATGCCCCGAGACCCTGAGTGGTATTACTACCCGAATTCAACCTGGTCGAATTTCCTGTTCGTGAGTGGCAGTGAGTTCGAGACACCGATACCGATGATCACCCCGGAAGGCGCGAAACCGTTCCCTGCCACGGGCTACCGCAATCTGGATGCGCGCGCAGCATTCTTCTATGCGATCACCGGCATTTCCCCGGCCATGGCGATGCGGCTGCCGGGCATCGGCTCGCAATACCTGTTCGCGATGCAAGACGCGAACAAGGAATATTTCGACGGCGGCAAAACGTACAAAGTGACACTGCCAAAAGGCATCCCTGAAGCAAACTTCTGGTCACTCACGCTGTACGACAACCAGACCCGCTCGATGCTCGACACGCCGCAACGTTACCCACGTGCAGGTAGCCAGAGCTATCCATCACCGGCCGCCGAACCTGGCGCAGATGGCTCGACCACCGTCTATTTCGGCCCCAGACAACCCGATGGCGTGAAGCGCGGCAACTGGATCCAGACCATGCCGGACAAGGGCTGGTTCATGCTCTTGCGCCTTTACAGTCCGCTGGAGCCTTTTTTCACAAAAGAGTGGCGACCCAGCGAAGTTGAAGTCGTGCGTTGAGAGCTTTCAGGTCATCGATACCCTGCTGAGCCAGCGTGGTACGCGGTCCCGCAAGAGTGTGATGGGCCCGCGAGCCAGTGGACCAGACTGGGGCTGAAAAAACTGACCGCGCACCACCGCTTGCCCGGCGCTCATTTCGCCAAATCGGGACGTCGACATGAACAACATTGAAAGGTTTGTGCTGTCACTGGTGGCGCTGGGTGTGGCCGTGCACAGCCACGCCGACAGCCAGGCCGAGCTGGCCAAGCAGGCACTGAACCCGGTAGCGGCGTTGTACAGCCTGCCGATCCAGTACAACTGGAACCAGAAAATGGGGCCCAGCGGCGACGGCATCCAGAGCGTTACCAATATTCAGCCGGTTTTACCTTTCACACTGAATGAGGACTGGAACCTGATCTCCCGCACGATTCTGCCGATCGTTGATCAGCACGGCCTGGCACCGGGTGGTGTTGCCGACAAAAGCGGTGCAGGGGACGTCTCTCAGAGCTTTTTCTTCTCCCCGAAAAAACCGACCGACAACGGCTGGATCTGGGGCGTGGGGCCGGCGCTGTTGTTGCCGACCGGGAGCGACAAGTTGCTCAGCAACGAGCAGTGGGGGCTGGGGCCGACCGCTGTGGCGTTGAAGCAGGCCAACGGTTGGACGACGGGTATCCTGGCCAACCATATCTGGTCGCTGGAGAACAGCCCGGCCGATGACAAGGAGAAAGTCAACCAGACGTTCCTGCAGCCTTTCCTGGTGTACACCACCGCGACTTACACCAGTTATGGCATCAACACCGAATCCACTTACGACTGGCAGGCCAAGGAGTGGAATGTGCCGATCAACCTGTTTGTGACGCAGTTATTCAAAGTCGGCAATCAACCGATGAGCCTCCAGGTCGGGCCGCGCTATTGGGCGCAGAGCCCTGAAGATGGTGCGCATGGCTGGGGTTTTCGGGTGGCGTACACGCTGCTGTTTCCCAAATAACAGGTGCCGCGGCAAGGGACTGCGGCATGCTTGATCAATGGCGGCACGCGACCCAGCCCCCATCGTTTTGCATAGGGCCCGAAAAATGGATCGCATGGCGCTGCAACTGATCCTCAAAACAACACCGCCACACAGCCAGAAGCCGGCACGGCCATGGCCCTGGGAATCGGGTGGCCATCGTTCAGTCGCCCCCTTTGATGAGGGGGAGTAGGGGGATTGGCGGGTTGATCTACACTGCGCTTTGCTGGACCGGCACCGCAATCTCGCGTGTCAGCCTCAGGGGAGATCATCATGAGTAAGCTGTCGTTCAGCCTGTGCATCGCCTTGGCGGTTTCATGCGCTCAAGCCCTGGCGGAAACGGTTCTGCCGATGAACGGCCAGACGTCGCAACAGATGCAAAAGGACATTGACGGTTGTCATGATGAGGCGCTCGGTCAAAGCGACCCGAATGCGAAGCCTGCCGAACCAGACCCGCCCGGACGCCAGCATGACGAGTTTTATGAGGGCGGTGATGACCCCACCAAACCGGCCTATATCGCGTGCCTGCAAAAGAACGGCTATCAGGTGAGTCCTTGAGCTTTGCGCGGCCGTTGTTCGAGTAAATGCATCATCAGGCAGGCATACAACGTCACCAGAATGAACAAGCCCATGCGCACCGCGAACGCGGTGTAGACGTCTTTGCCTGCCGCGCTGTCCTGTACCGACTGACCGAGCAAGATAATCAGCGTGATAAACGTGTTGAGCCAAAAGCTTGCGGTGAAGCGTGTCGGGCCTACGCGATACAGCTTGCGCGCCAGCACCAGCCCGAACAGCAGCATCCACAGAAAGAACATCCACAGGTGCACAAACAGGCTGAGGGCACACCAGAACAGAATGGCGAGCAGGCCGGCTAGCAAGGTCGAGCCCAGCAATTCGCGACCGGCATTACGCGCGTCGGTGGTTGCGCTTTGCTGACCCAGGCTGACGGCTTTGAGGATGATCGGCAGGTAGTTCGCCGGGTCGATCAGCGCCAGCAGAAAAGCGGGGATCACAATCAGTGCGGCCCGCAGCGCCACCCGGTCGACGACTTCCGCGGGCAGGGCGGGGGGACTGGGCGACGCCGGAGCATCTGGCGATTCCGGGAAGAGCCAATGACTGATCGCCACCATGCTGACCGCGAGCAGCAATCCCTGGACCAGTGCACCGATGACCATGGCCGCCAGATCGAACGCGGCGACCCCGGCCGAAGAAATCATGGTCAGGCCGATCACCAGAAAGGTCGCTATCAGGCTGTTGCCGCCGCGCAGGCCAAAACGCAAGACCAGGAACAGGCTCAGACCGATCAGCAGTACGCCGCTGAGCGGGTAATACTTCAGGATCGGAATCAACAACAGGCCGATGCCGGTGGTCAGCATCGCTGCCAGTGCAAGCGCCAGCCCAGCCTTGAATGGCAACGGCCGATTGACGGAGGCCAGCAATAACAGGCACAGCACCGGCGCCAGGAACGGGATCGGCAACGCCAGTCCAAAACTGGTGGCGAGGCACAGCGCCGTGCCGGTGGCCAGACGCAGCGAGCGCTGGATTCGAGGGTCGCGCTCAGTAGGCATATGACATCCAGCTCATCAGCCCGATGAACACCCGGCCCAATGGGTTCAGCAGATTACCTTCGTTGGGAAACGCCATGACTTCAGCCTGGCCGCCGGCACGGATGGCGCGGCTGTCACGCAGCGTGGTCATTGATTCTGGCGAGAACTCGATGATGACCGGGAAACGCTGGGCCGGACGCAACCAGTCGCGACTGTTCTGTACGCTGGGCAAGCTGCCGGGGGCGGGCGGGGGGCCTACGCTGACGCCAAAACCGACGCTGCGCACGCGGCCCTTGAACAGTTCGCCCGGCAAGGCATCGAGCGCGATCATCACCGCTGTATCGGGCTTGATCAGTCCCAGGTTGTTTTCAGTCATGTCCGCGCTGATCCAGATGTCATGGATGGCAATCAGGGTCATGACCGGGCTGCCGGCCGCGGCGAACTGACCCGCATCGGTGCGCAGATCGGTAATCAACCCCGCCGAGCGGGCGCGGATTTGCGTGTTGGACAGGTCCAGCTCGGCTTTCGCCAGTGTCGTCGCGGCGCTGCGCATCAGCGCGTTGTCTTCCTCGCTGCCACCTTCCTGCTCGCGGGCGCGCTGTACTTCAGCACGGGCGGCGGCGACCTGGCTGACGGCTTGTTCACGGTTGGCGCGAGACACTTCCAGCAGGCGCACTGAAATGGTTCCGGGGTCCTCGCGGTACAAACCTTCGAGGCGCTGATTGTCTTGTCTGGCTTTGAGCTCGTTGGCTTGTGCCGCGCGTAAGTTAGCTTGCGCCGAGGCAATCCCGGCGGTGGTGGCGCCGACCTGTCGGCGCGTGGATTCAAGGTCGGCGCGGGCTCGGTCCACGGCAATTTGAAAGGGCTGCGGATCGACCTCGAAGAGCACCTCACCGGCCTGAACATCTTGGTTGTTGCGCACGTTGACGCGAACGACCCGGCCGGCCACTTCGGAGGCGACCGGAATGACAAATGCGCCCACCCGCGCCTGTTGCGTGTAAGGCGTGAAGCGGTCAGCCAGCAGATACCACGCCAGGCTCAGGATGATCAGCAGCACGACCCATTTAATGCCGCTTTTCGAAGCGTCGGCATCGGGTGTGTCGGCGGGGAGCGGCGCATCTTCAGTCATGGTTTTTTCACCTTGTCAGTCTGCGGGGCCGGGGTGTGCAGCAGGTCGCCCCAGTCAGTGCGTTTTTCCATCTGTTGCCGCGTGGCAGGGTCAACCAGTGGCAGCGGGCTGTACCAACCCCCGCCCAAGGATTTGTAGAGCGCAATCAGATTGCTCACGGCATTGCTACGGGCGACCAGATAGTTGTCCTGTTGCTCGAGCAGCGCGCGTTGCGCATCCAGCACCCGCTGAAAGTCCGAGTAACCTTCCCGGTACTGAGCGCTGGCCAGCACCAGCGAACGTTGCGCCGCGAGCTGGGCCTGACGCAGGATGCGTTCGCGCTCCAGTGATTTGATCAGGCCGGTAGCGGCATCGTCTGCTTCGCGTGCTGCCTGGCGCACCTTGTCGCGGTAGGTTTCGATCAACTGCTGCAACAGCGCATCCTGCACGCGCACGTTGTTGCTGATCTGACCGTGATCGAACACGTTCCAGCGCAAACTGGGGCCGCCAATCAGGTCCAGGCTTCTGGACGTGCCGTTGAGTGTGTCGGCTGACCAGACGATGCTGCCGAGCAAGGTCAGTGATGGATAGAAATCGCTTAACGCCACACCAATCAACGCTGACTGAGCCGCGACGTTAAGTTCGGCGGCGCGTATGTCGGGCCGGCGCAGCAACAAATTGGCCGGTACGTCTTGCAGCACGGCGCGATCGATCAGCGGGATCAATGCCGGGTCTGCCGTCAACGTCCCCCGTGCGCCGGGCGGTTGCCCGATCAGTACGGCCAGCGCGTTGCGGGTTCTTTGCAATTGGTCTTCCAGATTGGGGATAGTGCTCAAGGTGCCCAGGTATTGGGTCTTGGCTTGCTGCAGGTCGAGCTCTGCGGTCTGGCCACTGTTGAACAGCTTTTCGGTGATCTCGAAGTTACGCTTTTGCTGTCCGGCGTTTTCCCGGGCAACGCGTAATCGCGCTTCGGTGGTACGCAGCGAAAAGTAGGTGTCAGCCACTTGCGCCCGGAGCAAGACCAGCACGTCTTCGTAGTTGGCTTGAGCGGCAAAGTAACTGGCATCCGAGGATTCGATGGCGCGACTGAAACGCCCCCAAAAGTCGAGTTCCCAGCCGACGTCGAACCCGGCGCCGTACTGCCACAAATGACTGTCTTGCGGGTTGTTGCCGCCTGATTGGCGACGGTTGACGTACAGGCTGTCGGCGCTGGCTTGTTGCAGCTGCGGATACAGCCCACTCTGCGCGATACCCAGTTGGGCGCGGGCCTGCATCACCCGCAGGCCGACGATCTTCAGGCTCGAATTATGCGCATCGGCGTCGGCAATCAGCTGATTGAGCAAAGGATCGTTGAACACTTGCCACCACTGGCGCAGATCGGGATTCGCGCCGCGCTGGCTGGACTGCTCAACGGCGGCCGTGTCCCAGTGATCGACCCATGGCTCTGCCGGCTTCTGAAAATCAGGACCCAACTGCACACAGCCGCCGAGGGCAAGTACGCTTAGCAAAAAAAAACGGCCAGGCAGCATCATTGGATGCATTGCGGATCATCCAGCCAGGGAGGGTCATTGCAGCATAGCCGTGCAAATGGACATCGGAGTGCTAAGCTCTTCGAGGCCTTTTCATGTCACTTGAGCGACGATCATGAGCAGCTCGCAAGGTGTTGCTGAACCCCACTCGGCCGGCTGGCGCTTCAAAGTCGGCATCGCCATTATTTGCCTGATGCTGGGGGGTTGGCTGATGGTGCCAATCGCCGCGGCGCTCGATATTCCGGGCTCGAAAATCGCTGCGCTGACTGGCGTCCTGTTCATCAGTAACAAGGTGCTGCTGATTGTGGTCATTGCGGTGATGGGCAAGTCCGGTTTCCAGCAGCTCAAGAGCAATGTCTTCGGTTATGTGTCCGGGATAGCGCCCTCTGTGGATGCCGAAGTCGGGCCGATACGCCATCGGCTGGGTGTCGTGATGTTTTGCCTGCCACTGATCACGGCGTTTCTGGAACCCTACATCGACACTTTCTGGCCAGGTGTCAGGCCCAATATCTGGCAGTTTCAGGTGCTGGGTGATGCGATGCTGATTGGCAGCTTTTTTGTACTGGGCGGGAATTTTTGGGACAAGGTTCGCGCGCTGTTTATACGCACTGCAAAAGTCACCCGAGTCGACGCCATTTAAGGGTTGCCGCTAACGCGAAATCAGCCCGTGATCAATGGCGTATTTGACCAGCGCAGCCGGTTTGTCGATGTTCAGCTTGCGTCGGATGCTCAGGCGATGGGTTTCGACGGTACGCACGCTGATGTCGAGTTCGCGAGCCATTTCCTTGTTGTTCAAGCCCTGAGCCATTTTGGTCAGCACCTGGCTTTCGCGCGGGGTCAACTCGTTGTCGGTGCTTTTATCGGCAATCAGCCGCTGGGCGATTTCGGCGCTGTAAAACGTGCCGCCACTGACGATGGCTTCAATCGCGGCGATGATTTCCCGGGACGGCGAGTTCTTCAGCACATAGCCACTGGCGCCCGCGCGCACTGACTCGCTGACGTACTCATTGTTGTCGTACATGCTCAACATCAGGACTTTGAGCGCTGGATACCGGGCGCGCAGCAGGCGCGTCAGCTCCAGGCCGTTCATGTCTTGCAGGCCGATGTCGACCAGCAGCAGATCCGGCTGACAGCGGCCGACCATCTCGATCGCATCGGCACCGTTCTCGGCTTCGCCGACCACTTGCAATGGCGCCATGACGGCCAGCAGCGCTTTGATGCCATCGCGGACCAAAGCGTGATCGTCGACCAGGGCAACGCGGATCGGGGAGGGCAGGTTCATCGCGGTTTCACTCTTGTTGTCGTGGGGTGACTCAACTTTTTGCACCTGGCCGTTTCATCGGCAGCCACACGTCCAGCTCACTTCTGCCAGCCGCCGAGATCAGGTCGAAGCGGCCGCCAAAATGCTCGACGCGCTCGCGAATGTTACGCAAACCAATGCCCGCCTGGCGACGTTCGACCTGGGCGACATTGAAGCCGACGCCGTCGTCGACCACCGTCAGCCGCACCGACTCTTCAGCGCCGTGCAGGGTAATCGCCACGTTTTTAGCCTGGGCGTGACGTTCGATATTGGTCAGGCCTTCTTGCACGATGCGGAACAGCGCGACGGCGGCGCCATCCACCAGCAAGCAATCGAATTCATTGTCGTTGTAGGTCACTTTAAGGCCGCTGCGCTGCTCGAATTCGGCGGCGAGTTGGCCGATGGCGGCCGGTAAACCGAGGGTGTCGAGCAACGAGGAACGCAAGTCGTGGGAGAGGCTGCGCACCTCGCCGATGGCTTCACCCAGGCGCTCGGTCGCGTCTTTTAACGTGCTCAACCCCTTGTCGCGACCCTGTTCGCTTTCCAGCAGATGGCTGGCCAGTTCGAAGCGAAACTTGATCGACACCAGCAACTGACTGATGCCGTCGTGCAATTCGCGGGAGACTCGGGAGCGTTCTTCCTCTTGCAAGCTGACGATGCGCTGGGTCAGGCGCTGCAGTTTTTTGTCGGCCAGACGATGTTCGCTGACGTTCAAGGTCATGCCGCTGGCAAACACAAACAGCACGGCCACCAGGGCCACGACGCCGATGGCGAGCATGGTCGTGCGGATGCCCTGAGCCACTTCGTCGCGCGCTTGCTGGGTGGCGCGTTCGACATCTTCAAGGTAAATGCCGGTGCCGATCATCCAGCCCCAACGGTCGAGCATCACCACGTAGGCCAGCTTGTCGGTGACTTGGCCGGAGGAGGGCTTGTTCCAGGCATAGCGCTGAAAACCTTCGCCCGATTGCGCACTTTTCAGCAGCGCCTGAATCACTGGCAGGCCGTGCGGATCTTTCATGTCCCAGAGGTATTTGCCCACCAGTTCGGTCTGGCGCGCGTGCATCAGGCTGCGGCCTTCACGGTCGTAGACGAAGAAGTAACCGTTAATGCCGAAGCTCAATTTGCGCAGTTCTTCCAGCACTTGTTGCTGGGCGTGCGCATCACCGTGGCCGTCGTCGTACAGCGGCGCGATCAGGCTCTGCGCCATTTCGACGTAGTTTTTCAGCTCGGCGCGCTTGCTGGCCAGAATGCTGTCTTCGATCAGTTGCGCCTGTTGATCGCCGAGTTGGCGGTTCAGGGAAATCACCAGCGCGCAGATGACCGCGATTGCCAGCACCAGCGGCAGAATCCCGAGGGCAACGATTTTATGTTTGAGCTGCATCGGTGCTCCTGACCGGATCAAAAGTAAGGCGAAGGGTCGGCATCATAGGCCAAAGCGCTGCGCGTCTTGAAGCGATGCCGGACGCAATGACCGGCGGTTGCAATGTCTGCCCGTTGAACTGCAAAACCCTTGTGGGAGCGGGCTTGCTCGCGAATGCCATTGGTCATTCAACATCAGTGTCGGCGGATAGACCGCCTTCGCGAGCAAGTCCGCTCCCACGGGTCGTCTGTATTTCAACGTCTACGTAGAACTACGTAGAGCCCGCGTACGTAGTAACGCGGATTTATTTGTAGACGCCATGCGCAGATATTGGGCCAGCTCCGCACAGCGGACACAATTATAAAAATTACCGCCGCAGTCCTACGCTGTCGGCAGGAGACACGCTATGCCCCGTCTGGCTAAACACCTTGCCTGGTTTGCCGTGGCTGTTCTGGGAGCGTTTGCGCTGAGTGTCGTGGCCCTGCGCCGCGGCGAAGCAATCAACGCCCTCTGGATCGTCGTTGCAGCCGTCGCCATTTACCTCGTTGCCTACCGCTATTACAGCCTGTTCATCGCCACCAAAGTGATGCAACTGGATCCCAATCGTGCCACGCCCGCGGTCATCAACAACGATGGCCTGGACTACGTGCCGACCAACAAACACGTGCTCTTCGGTCACCACTTTGCCGCCATCGCCGGTGCAGGACCGCTGGTCGGTCCGGTGCTGGCCGCGCAGATGGGCTACCTGCCCGGCACGCTGTGGCTGATTGCCGGCGTGGTGCTGGCCGGCGCGGTTCAGGACTTCATGGTCCTGTTCCTGTCGACTCGCCGTAATGGCCGCTCTCTGGGTGATATGGTCCGCGAAGAAATGGGCCGCATCCCCGGCACCATCGCGCTGTTTGGCTGCTTCCTGATCATGATCATCATCCTCGCGGTGCTGGCGTTGATCGTGGTCAAAGCCTTGGCCGAAAGCCCCGACCAAGCCCGACGCAGTGCGTCAAAGCGCGGAAGATACGAATCTGCGGCGCCGGGTTAAAGCTCCAATCGGACGAAAGTCTGGCAGACCA